>CBDUZB010000077.1:0-7061 GCA_965371605.1 uncultured bacterium | reverse complement strand
TTAAAGTCGGTGACCCAAAATTACCATAAAAAGTCAAATCATTACCCACTTCTTCTATTGAATTTAACAATTCTATAACATTTCCGGCTATTGTTATACCTCTTACCGGATACAAAAATATCCCTTGATCAATCCACAACCCTTCCACCCCTACAGAAAAATCACCTGATACAGGATCCACCATATGCATACCCATAACATTCATAACATATAAGCCGTTCTTTGTTTTTTCTATTAATTCTTTTCTGTCTACATTTTGTTTCTCTATAAAAAAATTTGTAGGGGCAGGAGAAGGAAGCCCGCCAAAAGAACCTCGACCGGCATTACCCGTAGATTGAGTATGAGCCTTTCTTGCCGTATAAATATCGTAAAGATATCCTTCCAAAACACCTTTATTTATCAAAACATTTCTCTGAGGAGGAACCCCTTCGTCATCAAAAGGAAAAGTAGCTATTCCACCGAATAAAGTTGCATCATCAATAATAGTTATTAAAGGAGAACTAATTTTTTTACCTATTTTATCTTTAAAAAGCGACTTGCCTTTTTGTATCATATCAGCGCAAAGCGCATTAGAAAGAACTTCCAAAAAATCACATGCTATCCGGGGAGGAAAAACTACTGTGCTCTTCTGAGACTTAACTTTTCTGGCTCCTAAAATAGCAACCGCCCTCTGGGCTGCTTTTTTTGATACCTGGTCAAAATCCAAATCAGCAAAACTTATTTTTTCCTGCCCATGACTTCCTACCTGAACATCTGTATTTTCTTCGGCAAGAACGCCAACTCCTATAGAACAATAGGTAGACCAATAACTTTTTTCCATTCCTAAAGAATTTATAATACTTGTCCTGCTTTCCGCATCACTGTAACAGGAATAGAGAATTTTTTTTATCCTTTTATCATAAGAAAGAGCACTTTTTTCCATTTCTTTCACTCTATTAATCTTATCATCAATCGTAACTTTTCTCAAATTCCCACTATATATCCCCTTTACTTTTATATCTTTCATTCTGTGTTTTTGTTTTATTTTCGCTAAACCGTTACACCCATCCTCAACAACATTTTTCCTGTTATCCAAAGCCATTCCGGCCATTTTCTTCAGGCCATCCTCGGAAATATCCGAACTATAAGCAAAACCCAGCTTACCCTCATGAAATATCCGCAAACCAACCCCACTTTTTTCAGCTAAATTAAAATACTCTATTTGCTGATCTCTAACTTCAATGTTCACCTGATTTGTTTCCATCATAAAAATTTCCGTTTCTATTTCAGGATTAATTTTCTTAACCACTTCCTGGACAATCGAAAAAATATGGTACATTGTATTTTTTTCTCTTTCTTAAGTTTTTATTTAAAAATACCCACATATAATATAGTTATCAACAAAACAAACAAAAAACCTTTCCCAACTATTTTTTTTCTTCGTTTTTCTCTTTTATAAAACTTTTATACTTCTTTCAATTTATTTTTTTTCTAAAACAATTTGTTTGTCGATATCTCTAGCCAACTTTTCATAAAAAGATTTAAAATTTCTATATTTGTTCACAGACAACGATGACTTCTTAACT
This sequence comes from uncultured bacterium, assembly GCA_965371605.1. GTDB lineage: Bacteria > CBDUZB01 > JAGLHV01 > JAGLHV01 > JAGLHV01 > JAGLHV01. The sequence goes on along the minus strand of CBDUZB010000077.1, from coordinate 5,496 downwards.
ACTTTTTCTTCATAAAAATAAATACGATTATTTTCGTATTTGTATTTATTTTTATATTTAAAACATATATCCTCTCTCTCTATCGATTCCGGCAAATATTTTACTTTATAATCTTGCGGTAATTCTATCTCTACCAATGCCTTTCTGACATCAAGACTTTCAAAATCCAAAGGATAAGTTCTCGATTCTTTAGAAACAAAACCGGTAGAAATCCCTCCTAATTGAGGGACTAAATAAGTGGAACCTGCTTTTTTTAAATAATTGGGCCCGGAAAATTTCATTTCTATTTTTACCGGTATTTCCAAATTTTCCAAATCACTAATTTTATAAGTTTTAAGTTTTCCACCCGGACATATTTTATTTACTCTTTTTTTCAGCATTTCTTTGCGTAAAACAGGTTTTGTATATTTTAGATTTCTTAAACCCATTGAATAATTCCCTTTGGTACTAACAACCCGTTCCCCCAATATAGACTCATCGGCTAAAACTTTAACCTTAAGTGCATATTCAACTAAATCCCTTTCCGGTTCAAAAAGAGGAGTCTGGGACAACTCGTAATGATCATCATAGAAAATTAATACCTTCCTTTGTTGATCGGAAGAAGGTAAATCCCCAAAAGTAGCTGTTTCCACTGTGGGGTCCATAAAAATCAACTCCCCATTAATTTTTGCTGCCGCAATACAATGGTTAAAGGTTAAAGTAGGAAATTTCTCATCTAAAAGCCAGCATCCCCTGGTTCCTATCAGCACAGGATAAGCCTTTATCCCCGCTAACCTGAGCATTGAAACCAAAAGCATACTTTGGTCCTTACAATCACCATATTTATTCTTAAATATTTCCGTGGCTGCATGAGGCTGAAAACCAGCTTCTCCGTATTCTACACCGACATAACGAATTTTACTGGCACAAAAATGATAAATAGCTGCTGCTTTTTCTTTTTCTTCTTTTCTTCCTTTTATCAGCTCTGCTACCTTCTTTTTAACCGCATTATTATAATCAATCTTATCTTTACTAATCCCCCACCACCATTCATAAATTTCCTGCCAGGAATCGAAGGAAGAAAAAGCAAAATTAGCTACAATTTCACTCCAGGGAGGCATATGTGATTCTGAAATAATCTCCGGAATTTTATGAAAATTCCAGGTATAAATTTCTCTTCCTTTATTCCTTTTTACCTTCGGCCGAAGCCTCAAGCCAGGAAAAACATATCCCGGATTGACCGAATCAACTCTAATTTTACCCCGATACGAACGGGGAACTATAAGAGTAAAATATTGATTTAAAAATGGTTCACTTCCCTGAATTCCATAACGCGAACAAAAATTCTTTTTATCAATCAATTTACCAATAAACCACCTTGCCCTGTATTCTATGATTGTATTCTCCGCAACCTCCGGCATTGAAACTATTCTTACCCTGGCATTACTATATAAAGGAAAATTCAAATATTTGGAAACATCCCGAACATTTTTTTCCCCTGCCTGAATAATAGTCCCATCACTTTTTATAGTCCGGGCATATACAAGTTCTACTTTTTCATAAGTAGAATCATAGTTTAGCTCTATTTCGCCATAGTGTTTTCCCCTATCATTCAATATTTTAACAACAAAATGGCGATCACTAACCGCTGTTCCATCGGGCAAAATTTCTAGTTTTTCCTCATCAAGCAAAATAACCGCTCCGGCATCAGGGTATTTTACTTGAGTAGGGGAATTTTCTATTAATTTTTTTAATTTCTTGTCCTTTAGGTCACAAACACGCTTAATTTTAATTACATTATTAATTGCCCCAAGCCTTTTATTTGCTTTTTTTACATAGTTTTTATCTTCAATCCTTTCATACATTTTAATTGCCCGATCATAAAGATTTTGCTTCTCACATGTTTTTCCATAAAAATAAAGGAATTCGGCATCTTTTACTGCTTCATGCTTTTCAAAAACGGTTAAGGCATCAGTATAGTTTCCCATTTTAAAATAGGCAAAAGCAAATATTTTAGCTGTATCAAAGTCATTCGGATTTTTTTGATACAGAGGAAATAATTCCTTAATACTTTTATCATAATCCCCGTATTCGTAAAACAATTTACCTAATTTAAAGGAAATTTCTTTCTGATTTGCTTCAGGTACTCCTCGGGCAAGCTGATATTCTTCTATCGCTTTGGAATAAAATTGCTTACTTTCCAAAGCATACTTATCCGCTAATTTCAAATGAATGTTCTCAGCCCAAACAAAAGATAAAGTAAAAACAAAATAAAACATTACAAAAATCATCCAAAACAAAAAATTAAACTTTTTAAAAAATTTTCGTTTCATTTTTTTACCTCTTTGTTTTAATAATTTTTTTTGCCATCGGCACTTCATTACAATCCGGAAACAGCGGACAATTGATACACTCACTCCAGATTTTATGCGGCAAACTTTCTCTTTTTACCTGTTTAAAACCATGTTTTATAAAAAATTTTGGTTTAAAAGTTAAAGCAAAAACTTTTTTTATTCCCAATAATTCTGCCTCTTCAAAACACTTATCCAGAAGAGCACTCCCCAAACCTTTTCTTTGCCAGCGAGGAGAAATAGCCATTGCTTTTACCTCTGCCAAATCACCCCATGCTATATGAAGGGCACAACAAGCAATAATTTTTCCTTTTTTTTCCACTATAAAAAAATCGCGGATATTTTCATAAAGGTCATTAAGAGAACGAGGTAACATTTCTTTTTTGTTAGCATAGTAATTAACTAACTTATGCATACTTTCAACATCTCCGATTTTTGCTTTCCTAATAAGCATCTTCCTGTTCCTCCCTATTCATTTCCATGTCCTCACCTACAAAGTAACTTGATATTGAAAACCTGCCTTTAATGCCTCTTCGTTGATTTCAATTAAATTCTTCTTTTCTGTCCTAAGTAAAATATTTTGTAAGGCCCTGATAGTACTTTCCAGAGAAACTATTCCTTTTCGCCTGATATAAACCCCCAGGGCTACCATATTAGCTACTTTATTATTCCCCAATTTTTGCGCAAGCTGATTAAGAGGAACTATTATTACTTCTACCTTTTCTTTAACAATTTCTTCGTTAACAAGAGAAGAATTTACAATTAGCAGCCCGTTCTCTTTTAATTGTCCGGCAAATCTTATTAGAGAATCTTTATTGAAAATAATCAAAGAAGAAGGATTTTTTACTATCGGAGAACCTATCTCTTCTGTGGCAATAACTACCCGGCAATTAGCCGTTCCTCCCCTCATTTCTGCTCCGTAGGAAGGGAAAAAAGTCACCTTTAACCCTTCTTCCATTGCCGAATGGGCCAACAATGTTCCGCAAAACATTATCCCCTGCCCCCCATAACCGGCAATAATCAATTCCTCGAACATAAGTATCTCACCCTATATAAATTTTACGAAAAACATAAATTTTTAGTTGTCGTCAAACTACTTAAAAACTAAGAATCCTTACTCTTATCTTTTATCACACCCAAAGGATAAACCGATATTACCTTTTTTTCTATCCACTGGATTGATTCTTCCGGAGTTAAATCCCATCCGACAGGACACATTGATAAGACTTCTACCAAGGAAAACCCTTTGTCGGTAATTTGATTTTCAAATGCTTTCTTTATTGCTTTTTTTGCTTTAATTACATTTTTAGGATTATTTACCGCTACTCGCTCAATATAATAAGCACCATCCAGTTGACCCAGTGCTTCCGATATTTTCATTGGATAACCACTCAATTCCACTTTCCGGCCCCGGGGCGTAGTCCATGTTTTCTGCCCCAGCAAAGTAGTAGGAGCCATCTGTCCTCCGGTCATTCCATAAATAGCATTATTAACAAAAATTACCGTGATATTCTCTCCCCGATTAGCAGCATGGAGTATCTCTGCCGCCCCAATAGAAGCTAAATCTCCATCTCCCTGATAAGTAAAAACAATTCTATCCGGTAATACTCTTTTTATACCGGTAGCTACCGCAGGAGGCCTTCCATGGGCAGCCTCAGTAACATCAAAATTCCAGTAATTATAAGCAAAAACTGCACACCCTACAGGAGCAATCCCTATTGTCTTTTCCCGTATTTTAAATTCATCAATCACCTCTGCCACCAGCCGGTGAATTATTCCGTGTCCACACCCGGAACAATAAGAAAATTCAGTTTTTTTTAAACTCTCCGGATAAGAAAAAAGTTTTTTCATTTTAAATCGGAAATCTCCCTCAATTTATTTAAAATTTCATCTACTTCCAAAACACTTCCTCCCGGCCGGCCACAAAAATGAACCTTTCTTTTTCCTTCTACCGCTAACCTGACATCTTCTACCATTTGTCCTAAATTCATTTCTATTACTAAAAAAGAACTTACTTTTTGAGCAATATCTTTAATAATTTGTTCGGGAAAAGGCCAAAGGGTAATCGGGCGAATCATACCCACTTTCAATCCCTGCCGGCGAGCTCGCTGGATTACTGTCTTTCCTATCCGGGCAGCAATACCATAAGCAACGATTATTATCTCTGCATCTTCTACATCCCACAAATCAACCCTTACTTCCCGTTCCTCTATTTTCTTGTATTTTTTATTTAATTCCCAGTTAAATTTTTCTAACTTTCCCTCTTCCATTAATAAGGAACGAACCATCCTTGGTTCTCTTCCTTTACAGCCGTTCAAAATCCAATCTTCTCCCCGAACCTTCCATTCAATATTTTTATCATTAGTATCCCAATTCTGCCGGATAGGCTCAAGCATTTGACCAATAATCCCATCAGATAAAAGCACTACCGGATTACGGTATTTATCAGCTAACTGAAAACTTAAACAAGTCAGGTCAAACATTTCCTGTACAGAATAAGGAGCTAAAACAATGGTTCGGTAATCACCATGTCCCCCGCCTCTGGTAGCCTGAAAATAATCCCCCTGACTACCGGAAATATTGCCTAACCCGGGCCCTCCCCTCTGAACATTAACAATTACTCCCGGTAATTGACAGGCAGCCATATAGGAAATCCCTTCCTGTTTTAAACTTATTCCCGGAGAAGAAGAAGATGTCATCGTTCGCACACCGGTTAAAGATGCACCAAAAACCATATTAATTGCAGCAATTTCACTTTCTGCCTGAATAAAAACCCCTTCTACTTCAAACATCCTTTTAGCCATATAAGCAATTAATTCATTTTGGGGAGTAATGGGATAACCAAAATAAGCCCGGCATCCCGATTGTATTGCTCCCTCTCCTATTGCCTCATTACCTCTGATTAAAATTTGCTTTTCCACTTTATTTCCTATTCTTTCCAAATTTCAATAGCTACTTCCGGACACATTTGATAACATTTCCCACAGGCAGTACAATCTTTTTCTTTCTCTTTTATTTTTACAGCCGGATAATACCCGGCAAAATTTAGCTTTTTATCCATAATTATAATATTTTTAGGGCAGGCAATAACACAAAATTCACAGCCCTTACATCTTTCCCTGTCAATACGAATTTTTACCATACAATATCTCTCTTTTATATTCGA
>CBDUZB010000076.1:0-7312 GCA_965371605.1 uncultured bacterium | reverse complement strand
AAGAAGGAATCATAAAAAGTGTAATAATCGTGGCAAACATTAATCCCCAGCTAAAAGCTAAAGACATAGGTGAGAGCATTTTTTCATATCCGCCCCATCCGTAAGCCATAGGAATTAAACCGGCCAGGGTCGTCAGGGTAGTTAAAAGAATGGGCCGGAGGCGGGATTTAGCGTTAAGCGAAATAAATTCATAAAACTCCGATTTATTTCTTATCTTTGCGGCTTTATTTTTTAATGCCTTGTTTAATGTATTTACCATAACAATGGAATCGTTTACTACTATACCGGAAAGACTTACCAGAGCTAACAAAACAAATAAAGAAATGTTTTGTCCGTGAAGAAATAAAGCAGTAATAATCCCGATTACCTCGAAGGGGATAATAGACATAATCAGCAGGGGTTGGGTTAACGAGTCAAGCATAATGGCTATAGTGCAAAAAATTAGAAGAAGTGATAAAAGAACAGCAATTTTTATACCACCGAGAATTTCTTTAGTATCCTGTGCTTCACCGCCTATTTCTATTTCCAGGTTATCCGGTTTTTTCCACTGAGCCAAAAGATTGGTTTTTATATATTCTGCTGACTCTAAAGCAGTTATTTTTTTTGGGTTTACTTCTGCAGTAATGGTGGTGCTTCTTATTCCGTTACGATGATAAACGGCTAAGGCTGCTTTACTGGTGGTATAGTTAGTAAAACTTTTTAAATTTATCAATGCGCCTTCTTTATTTTTTATACCCAGGGAATTAATGATTTTTTCATTTTCGCGGCTTTGCTTATTTAAAATTAAACGATACTCAATTTCTTCCTCAACGGTTCTTATTGAGGTAACGATAATTCCATCGAAAGCGATTTTAAGGGTTTGAGCTACATCAGCAGTAGATATGCCCAGGGAAGCCATCTTGAGATGGTTTAGATTAACTACTAATTCGTCCTTGCCCTCTTTGTGGTCGCTATCAATATCAGAAACTCCCATTTTTTTCATTTCTGAGAGGAAAGAGATAATTTTTTCTTCTGCGGCGGTACGGAGGTCATTATTATTAGAAATTATATGAAGAGTTATCGGTTTTTTGTTTATTGGGCCTATTTTCTTTTTGTCGAAAATTATTTTAGTTCCCGGTGGTGATTTTATTTTTTTTCTTAATTCTTTAATAATCACTCCGGCAGTTCTTTCCCTTTTGGTATCAGAGGTAAGGAAAACGGAAATAATTGCCCAGTTCTCATGGTCTCCGAAATTTTTTGTTTTAGAAGTTGAATGATGTCCGATACGGGAAGTATACGCCAATAATTCTTTTTCCGGTAAAGAAGCAATTACTTTTTCTATTTGAATAACTGTTTTTTCTGTTTTGGTAATACTTTGCTCTTTATTTCCCTCCACTTTAATATAGAAAGTATCAATCCCTGATTGTGGAAACATTTGAAATTTTAAATGGGATTTGGCTAATATAAGCATAGATATTAAGATAGCTATAAAAAAAACAATGAAAAAATACCTGGCTTTTATAAATTTATGTAATAATTTCTGGTAAAAATTTTCTATATTGATTAACCAGAAAGGTTTAGGTTTGATTTTACTTTTTCCGTGGCTTAAATGGTTGGGTAAAATAAAAAAACATTCAAACAAGGAAATTAAAATGATAATAATGACAATGGCTGGAATGGCCCAAACGAATTTTCCCGGACGCCCTCCTAAAAAAAACAGCGGGATATAAGCGCAAATGGTAGTAATAGAAGCGGCAGTAATCGGGCCGGCCATTTCTTTTAAGGCCATTAAAGATGCTTTTTTGGGCTCCATTCCTGTTTCTTGATAAGTGGCTATTTTTTCAGAGATTACAATGGCGTCATCGACGATTATTCCCAGTACAACAATCAATCCACCCAGAGCTATGGCACTAATTGTTATATTAAAAAGAGGAAAGAAAGAAAAAGCGGCAATAAAACAAAAAGGAATCCCAAAAGAAGTCCAAAAAGCAGCTTTAGGATTGAGGAAGACAAACAAAAGAATTAATACCAGTACAAGGCCAATGAGTCCATTGGAAGTTAATAAACGAAGACGGGTTCTGGTTGTTTTAGACTGGTCATTGATGAAAGCAACGGATAAGTTGTTAAAAGTATCTTTTTTTATCAGGGCTTTGATATTGCTGATAGTTCTAATAATGTCTGCATTTGATTTTTTTCTTACTGCCAGTGACATACCGTGTTGGCCGTTATTTCTAATGATGAGATGGTTGTCTTTTTCTGACATTTTTACCCGTGAAATTTCTTTTAACTTGATATTCTTAAAATCAAAATTACTGCGCAAAATAACATTTTCTACATCCAGAGGATTTTTAAATTTGTTCAGGATAACAATGTTTTTTAAGCCCTGGTATGATTCCATAGTTCCGGAAGTAGAGCGGAGATTTCTTTTTTGGATAGAACTTACAATTTCGGGCAAAGAAATAAATGCTTTTTTCATCTGCCCGGGGTCTACTTCTATGAGTATTTCTTTATCGAAATATCCGATTTTGTCTACGCCGGCTACTCCTTTTAATTTTTCTATTTTCTTTTCTAATTTTGTCGCTATTTCACGTAAATATTCTTTGTCTTTATGCGATAGAGCTATTTCGATAATGGGGATGTCACTGGTTTTAATTTCGGTGATAAGAGGCCTGTCTTCTATTTCCTCAGGTAAATCATCAATGCTGTCAATTGCTTTTTGGACATCATCTTTAATTTCTCCCATGCGGTTTTTACCCAGAGATTCATCGATTTGCACCATAATAGAAGAACTATTTTCTATAGAAACCGAAGTTATTTCCACCAGGCCATCGACTTCTTGTAGTTTTTCTTCGATTTTAAAGGTGACATTTAATTCTACATCTTCCGGTGAAGCCCCGGGATATCTGGTAACTATGGATAATTGATTGAGATCGATAGCGGGCATTCCTTCTCTGGGGGTGTTCTTTAGTGAGATAAATCCGGCGGTAATAAATAAGACTACGATAATGTTAACTAATAATTTCCGGTTAATAAAAAAGGCAAACATTTTATTTTCCCCCCACTTATGATAAAACTTCAAATACTTTCAACAAAATATTTTAATTGCTTATTGAGTATTCTATAATTTGACTTAAATTAAGTCAAGGATTTGTTTACTGCCAATTTTAAAATTTCACAATTGGGAATTAAAAATTTAAGATATTCGGAAAAGACTTGTATTTTGGAAGAAGTTTTTATATAATTTTCAATGAGTCAACAAAACAAAAAGGAGCAGAAAGAATGCCTTTTTATTACAAATTAAAAAGAAAATTTAAACAAAAAGAAAGAAGTAGAGTAGCAGGTAAGATAATTGATTTAAGAACACAGCTAAAAAAAGAAATTCCCCGAAAATTAGTTGATGATACCCTGTTATTGGCTACCTGGAATATACGTGATTTTGATTCTAATAAATTTAAACACGGCCCCAGAACTAATGCGGCTTATTATTATATAGCAGAAATTATTTCAGCATTTGATGTCGTGGCTTTGCAGGAAATCAATAAAGATTTAAAAGCGTTTGGTAAGGTCATGGATATTTTAGGAAAAAATTGGGATTTTATTTCTACGGATGTAACAGAGGGGACGTCAGGTAATAAAGAACGGATGGTTTTTGTCTTTGATACGAATAAAGTAGGTTTTCGAAATATTGCAGGAGAGATTGTTCTCCCTGCAAAAAAGAAGATAAAAGATAGTTTACAATTTGCCAGGACACCTTTTCTTGTGGCATTTCAATCGGGTTGGTTTAAATTTAAGTTATGTACCGTTCATATTTATTATGGAGCTGATTATGGTGAGCAACTGGAACGAAGAATAGAAGAGATAGAAAAGATTGCTAAGTTTTTGGCAAAAAGGGCTGAAGGTAATGAATGTAATTATATTGTGCTGGGAGATTTCAACATTAAACATCCGGAGCACAAAACGATGCAGGCATTGGAAAATAGTGGGTTTAAGATTCCAAATCAACTAAAGAAATCTACTAACCTTGACCAGACAAAATTTTACGATCAAATTGCCTTTAAAACCAAAGAAAATGAATTAAGACTGGGAGACAGTCCAAAAAACGCAGGTGTTTTTAATTTTTACCAATCGGTATTTAAAGATGATGAATTTGAAATATACAAAGATTTTATGTCATCGGGAAAAAGAGATATTGGTAAAGACGATAAACCAAGAAGCAAAGCCGGAAAAATAGAGTACTATCAGAAAATCTGGCGAACCTTTCAAATGTCGGACCACCTACCTTTATGGGTGGAATTAAAAATTGATTTTAGTTATGATTATTTAAAAAATCTAACTATTCCCCTTTAAAATTGGGATAAAGGGGAATAAAAATTAATGAGAAGGGGAGGTAAAGATGTATAAGCACACGCAGATGGGTACGTTTGTAGTAGCATTACTGGGAGCAGCGATTTTTTTTGTTGGGTATTTTTCAGGAGCGGCAGATGTAAACAGGGTGGGTGTTTTTATTCTGTCGGCAATATTGTTTTGTAGTATTGTTTTGTTTTTTAAGCTTACGGTTGTGGGAAATAAAGATTTTGTTGAAATTAAATTTGGAATTGGGTTAATTAAGAAAAAATTTCATTTTAAAGAAATTAAAGATTGTAAAGTAGTTAAAAATAAATGGTGGTATGGTTATGGGATTAGAAAGAGTCCTCGGGGCTGGTTGTTTAATATATCCGGATTAGATGCGGTTGAGTTATCAATGAAAAATGAAAAGGTTTATCGAATTGGCACGAATGAACCGCAGAAACTTAGTGAATTTATTAAGAAAAGTATAACTGCTTAAAAAGGTCAAATTGAAAAGGGTCAAGTCTGCTATTTTGTAGGCTTGACCCTTTTCAAAGGTCAAAAGAGAAATGAAAAGTAGTGATATTATCAAAAGACTGAAGGCTTTATCCAATTCCAAATCCATTGCGGGTATGGCCCGATTCGGAATTACTCCTCAAAAAACTTACGGTGTATCCATTCCCCACTTAAGAAAACTGGCTAAGGAAATAGGCGTAAATCATCAACTTGCCCAAAAACTCTGGTTGTTAAATATAAGGGAAACCAGAATATTAGCCGGTATGATTGATGACCCCCAAATAGTCACTGAAAAACAAATAGAAAAATGGGTAAAAGAGTTTGATTACTGGGAGATTTGTGACCAGTGCTGTATGAATCTTTTTGAAAAAACCGGATTTGCTTATGAGAAATGTTTCCTGTGGAGTTTAAGCAAAAAAGAATTTGTTAAAAGAGCAGGATTTGTGTTGATAGCCCGTTTGGCTGTCAGTGATAGGCAAGCCGAAGATGAAAAATTCGAACAATTTTTTCCGGTAATAAAGAGGGAATCTATAGATGAGAGAAATATGGTTAAAAAAGCGGTTAATTGGGCTTTAAGACAAATTGGAAAACGGAATTGTACTTTAAATAAAAAAGCAATTACCGTTGCTGAAGAAATCAAAAAAATAAACTCCGGGAGTTCCCGATGGATAGCTGTCGATGCTATTCGGGAATTAACCGGTAGAGTGGTTCAACGACGGCTTGGCCGGAAAGCCCGTACCGGTAAGAGTCCGATTACCCATAAAATTTGAGCTGGAATAAACAACTAACCCAAGAATTCTTCTCTATAAATAGATTTTTTTCTAATAAAGTGGCTGGAATCATGTGGACAAATCAATAAATTGGTGATATATTTAAAGTGAGAGCAGAAGTTATATATCGATAAAGGTAACCCATCTGTAAAGGTGGGACACAAAGCTGCGGGTCTGTCGTTAAGTAATGGGGCGGACAGCCGGGTTGCCGAAAAAAAAGTAGAATTTTTTAGCCGGACAATCCGTAGTAAAATGGGTTAGTCCGGTTTTTTATTCAATGAGACTTAGAGTTTTTGTCGGCTATGCTGAGAAAAATTCTGTAGTCGAATTGATCCTGAGAGACTGAAGGGATCGAAGGGTTTTATTAAACAAAAAAAGGACTTAGAGTTTTTGTCGGCTATGCTGATAAAAACTCTGTAGTCGAATTGATCCTGAGCACTTCGGCTGAGTTTATCCTGAGCGTAATCGAAGGGCTCAGCGTAAACTCCCTTGAAGGGAGGCGAAGGGACTCCGTAACTTGCTGCGGGGGAGTCTATAATGAGTAAAGTGGCAGTAAAAGGGGGAAGAAAAATGGATAAAAAAAAGATGTGTTCAATGTCGGAAAAAGGAATTGCTTTGCCGTTGGTTATTCTAATGGTTTTAGTCTTAATTCCTGCAGGAGTAGCTTTATCTTCTTTGGCTAAAAGAGAGACAAAATCAACAGTAAAAGCGAAAGGATCGACACAGGCAATTCAACTAGCCGATGCAGGAATAAAACGAGCAATGACTGAGATAGTTAATAATGAAAATTATACTGGTCCCGGAGCAGTACAAAGTTTATCGGCGGGGCAATACACAGTTAATATTTCTACTCCCGGTTGTATGTTCGAGGGTACTCTTTTGCCGGTTAATCGTTATGGCATAGAAGGCGTTGGCTATGTGCCTAATCAGGCTCATGTAAGGGAAGCAAGAAAAATCGTAGCTTTAATTGACAGGTTACCCTTTCCTCCTTATTCTCCATTTGAGAATGCTGTTACAGCAGGAGATGGAGGAATTGAAGTCAGTGGATCTGCCGTAGTAACTGGAGATATGATTACCAGTGGTACTGTGGATGTTCAGGGCAGTGTAACTATTACAGGAACAACTATAGAAGGAGACGTCGCAACAGCTAATTTTCCCATACCGGTTGTTCCGGTAGCAGCCGTAGATTTAGGGGTGATTGATTTAAGTGGAAGTACTAATTTTGTAATAAATCCGGGAACTTACACTTGTTCTTCAATAAATATTACTGGGACTGCCAGCATAACACTATATACAGAGGCAGGGGGGCAGGGAGTGCATTTATATTGTTCCGGTGATGTTAGTGTTGCGGGGACTGGTTTAGTAAATATGGGAGTAGATGCCACTACATTTTTTCTCTATGGCACAGGAGAAGGCGGTACGATAGACCTGCATGGCACTGCTAATATTTATGCAGCTATTTATGCTCCTAGTTATGATTGTGAAACAGGAGGAACTAATATCATTACGGGTGCGATGAATGTTTATAGTTACGATAATGGTGGAAATCCGGAGATGGTATATGATCCAAACTTATGTGGCACATTAGGGCCTGCCGGTATTGATAGCGTGAAAATGTTTTCATGTAGAGAAGAAAAAATTTAAATTCAATGAGACTTAGGGTTTTTGTCAGCTATGCTGACAAAAACCCTGTAGTCGAATTGATCCTGAGAGACTGAAGG
>CBDUZB010000075.1:0-7485 GCA_965371605.1 uncultured bacterium | reverse complement strand
CCTCTACAGTAAAACAAATAAAAAATCTGGAAAAAGTAGGTTGTGAAATAGTGCGGGTGGCACTTCCTGATATGGCTGCAGCAAAAGTATTAAGTAAAATAAAGAATAAAATAAATATTCCTTTAGTTGGTGATGTGCATTTTAATTATCGTTTGGCCCTGGAAGCAATTGCTCAGGGAGTGGATAAACTAAGATTGAATCCCGGGAACATAACTAAAAAAGGAGAGATTGGAAAGATAATAAAGGCCGCTAAAAAGCGAAATATACCTATAAGAATAGGAATTAACTCCGGTTCATTAGAGAAAAATATTTTAAAAAAATATGGAAAAGTTACTCCGGAAGCAATGGTGGAAAGTGCTTTAGGCTTTGTTAGAATTTTTGAGAAGTTATCTTTTTTTGATATAGTGCTTTCCTTAAAAGCCGCGGATGTTTCTACCACTATAAAGGCATACGAATTAATTTCCCGAAAATGTGATTATCCTCTTCATCTGGGAATTACCGAAGCCGGAACCCCTTTTTCCGGCACAGTAAAATCGGCAGTAGGAATAGGGGCTTTACTTTTTAAAGGAATCGGAGACACTATCCGGGTATCACTCACCGGTAGTCCGGAAGAAGAGGTAAAGGTAGGGTTTGAGATTTTAAAAAGCCTGGGTTTGCGTCAATATGGCCCCACAATAATTTCCTGTCCTACTTGTGGTCGTTGTAAGATACCGTTAATAAAAATTGCACAAGAAGTGGAAAAAGGGCTGGCACAAATTTATGATTTAAAATCACCGGCTTTAATTAAATCTATACAAATTGCTATTATGGGATGTATAGTTAACGGTCCTGGAGAGGCAAAAGAGGCGGATATCGGAATTGCCGGGGGCCGACATTTCGGGGTTTTGTTTAAAAAAGGAAAAGTTATTAAAAAAATTCCGCAAAGAAACTTATCCAAAGAATTATTAAAAGAAATAAAAAAACTTATAAATACCTAACCAAAAAGTAATTTTTAACAAGGAGAAACAAGCTATGCTCTTTAGTAAAATTTTATTGCCTACGTTAAAAGAAGTTCCTGCCGAAGCGGAAACAATTAGCCATAAACTTATGTTGCGTGCCGGATTAGTGCGTAAATTGGTTACCGGGGTATATGTATATCTTCCTTTGGGCTTTAAAATCTTAGAAAAAATAAAAAAAATTGTCCGCGCAGAAATGGATAAAATTGGCGGCCAGCAAATGATGATGCCGGCAATTCATCCTGTATCTTTATGGAAGGAAAGCGGCCGCTGGGATTTATTTTCCCCGGTGATGTATCGTCTTCTGGATAATGAAGGCAGGGGAAATACGGTTTTAGGTGCAACCCATGAGGTAATAATTACTAATTTAGTCAAAAGAGAAATACAATCTTATCGTCAGCTTCCCCAACTTTTTTATCAGATTCAGACCAAATTTCGCAATGAACTTCGCCCCCGTTTTGGCCTTATTCGCTGTCGTGAATTTATAATGATGGATGCTTATTCTTTTCATTCCACACAAAAAAGTTTGGAAGAAACTTATTCCTCTGTGTATGAGGCACACAAAAGGATTTTTGACCGTTGTGGATTAAGTTATAAGATTGTAGAAGCGGATAGCGGCCCTTTTGGAGGTAAAGTTTCACATGAATATATGGTTTTATCTGATTCCGGCGAAGACAAGATTTTAATTTGTGAAGCTTGTGGTTATGCTGCTAACATAGAAAAATTGACAACGCAAAATAATTCTACGATAACTAATGAAGAAGGAAAAAGTCAGTTACCTTTAAATGAGGTAGAGACCCCTAATGTGAAAACAGTAAAAGAGGTTTCTTCTTTTTTAAAGGTCAAACCGCAGGATTTAATTAAAACTCTGGTTTATCAAAATAAGGAAGAAAAGCTGTTAGTTTTAATACGGGGTGATGATGAATTAAATGAAGTAAAACTTAAAAATTACCTGCAGTCTTCCCAGTGGACCCTGGCTGACGAAGAAGTGGTTAGGAATTTAACTAATGCTCCTTGCGGTTTTGCCGGCCCGGTGAAAATAAAAGGGGTAAAAATAATTGCTGATGGGAAAATAAAAGAAATGCACAATGCTGTAACCGGAGCCAATAAGGAAAATTATCATTTAATAAATGTTAATCCGGGTAGAGATTTTACGGTAGATGAATATCTGGATTTACGAACAGCAAAAGAAGGAGAACCGTGTCCGAAATGTAAGGGCAAACTTATGTTGAAAACAGGGATTGAAATAGATCACATTTTCGATTTAGGAACAACTTATAGTCAGTCTTTGGGAGCTAATTTTCTTGATGAGAAAGGTGTGGAAAAACCATTGATTATGGGATGTTACGGTATTGGTATTTCCCGGCTGATTAGTACAATAATTGAACAAAATTGTGATGAAAAAGGGATTATCTGGCCTTTCGAGATTGCTCCTTATAAAGTATTAATTGTAGCTTTGAATTATTACGACCAAAATGTAAAATCCGTAGCAGATAAACTATATAGTGAACTTATTGATTCAGAAGTAGAAGTTCTTTTGGATGACAGGGAAGAGACCCCGGGAGTGAAATTCAAGGATGCTGATTTGATCGGAATTCCCATAAAAATAGTAATCGGGAAAAAAGGATTAGCCGAAGGGAAAGTAGAGATACAAGAACGCAAAACGAATAAAACGGAAAAAGTAGACATAGAAGAAGCAAAAAACAAAATTTTTTCTTTGATATCGTCATTAAAAATTAAGCTAAAAGAGTGATGGTATTTTTTTGATACGTATTTATTTTGTATAAACAATGTTTATCTTTTTCCTTTTAAAAAAGGCTTGCAATGATTTTAAAAATATGGTATAAGATGATGAGGTGGGCGAATAGCCCACTTTTTGTTTTTCTTAGGGAGATATTTGTTAAAGGTTTTTTGAGGGAATAAAAGAAGTGAAAAAGATAGAGGAAATAATAGAAAAAGTTATTGAACCGGTGACAAAAAGAAACGAAGTAGAATTGGTGGACGTTCAATATCACAAATTAAATAAATGGGTGTTGCGGGTTTTTATCGATAAAGAAGGGGGCGTAGAGTTAAGCGATTGCCAGAAGGTTAGTACAGAATTAAAGGAATTGCTTAAAGAGATGGATTTTACTCCTCACGATTATTTTCTGGAAGTTTCTTCTCCCGGGTTAGACCGGGTGTTAAAAAAGGAGAAAGATTTCAGAAGGTTTTTAATGCGGAAAGTAAAGATTACTACTTATAAGCCCATTAATGATCAGAGACACTTTGAAGTAAAGTTAATAGGTTGTGAAAAAGGAATTATCGAAATCGAAAAAGAAGAGGGGGAATGTATTAAAATTCCCCTGGAAGGAATATCAAGTGCCCGCTTAGTTTTTGAAATTTAAATTCAATAAAACTTAGAGTTTTTTTCTGAAAAAACTCTGTAGTCGAAGGGTTTCAGATTTGATTTTCCGCAGCTTGCTTCGGGGTAGTTGATTTAGAAGGATAGATTTAATTTAATTACGCAAGTATCTTTTATTTGGCGTTTGGGAGGAATATTATGGAGCAGGAACTTTTGCCTGTTTTAGAACAGATTGAAAGAGAAAAAGGGATTAAAAAGGAAGAATTATTAAAAATGATTGAGACAGCGTTAATATCTGCTTTTCGTAAGCATTCAGGTAAGATGCTGGATGTGCAAGCGAAAGTAGATCTCATTACGGGAGCGATTAAAGCCTGGATAGTAAAAAAGGTTGTGGAAAAAGTTAAAAATCCTGCACATGAAATTTCCTTTTCCGAGGCGAAAGAAATAAAATCTAATATTAAGTTGGGGGCGGACATAAAAATAAAAATTGAAACAGATGATTTTGGCAGGATTGCTGCCCAAACAGCTAAGCAAGTAATTATCCAACGCATTCGTGAAACAGAGAGAGAAAATTTGTATAACGAAATGAAACAAAAGGAAAAAACGGTGCTCAATGGAATTGTTCAACGATTTGTAAACAATAATGTGATTATTGATTTAGGGAAGATTGAAGCTGTTTTGCCTTCCCGGGAACAGGTAAAAAGTGAGACTTGTCGTGTAGGTGAACGGTTGAAGATATACGTGGTGAGTGCAACTAAAACTTCCAAAGGCCCGCAGGTTTTAGTTTCGCGGACCCATCCGGAATTAATTAAAAGGTTGTTTGAATTAGAAGTACCTGAAGTATATGATAAGACGGTGGAAATAAAAAATATAGTAAGAGATCCTGGGGTAAGAGCAAAAGTAGCTGTTTTTTCTCATAATAGCAGAGTTGATCCGGTAGGAGCATGTGTAGGAGTAAAAGGTTCGCGAATTCGGGCAATTATTGACGAATTGCACGGGGAACGGATTGATATGATCAATTGGAGTGATGACCCGATCACCTATATAGGTAATTCTTTAAGTCCGGCTAAAGTTCTTAAAGTGATAGCAGATAGTAAAAATAAAAAAGCAGAGGTTGTAATTGCTAACGATCAATTGTCTCTTGCCATTGGGAAGTCAGGACAAAATGTTCGTTTGGCAGCAAGATTAACCGGATGGCACGTAGATATAAAAAGTGAAGCTCAAAAGAAAGAGGCCGTGACTTTAAGTTTGAAAGAAATTTCTTCATTATCCGGAATTGGAGAAAAAACAGCAAAGACGTTGTTTGGTGGGGGGTTTCATTCGTTGCAGAGTATTGTTGCTGTTTCCCCTTCTTCGTTGACAATTCTTCAGGGAATTGGGCCTAAAATGGCAGAGAAGATACATAAAGCAGCCAAGAAAGCATTAAAAAAATAGAAATTTTTTAAAGAAAGTTTTAGTTTCTTTTTGAAATCTAAAAAAAAGGTGAGAAAAAATGGCTATTAAGAAAAAAATTACGATGAAGTCTACCAAAAAAAGTAGCTCTAAAGAAAAAAAAGGAACAAAAATCACCTCTGTTAAAAAAAAGGAAGAAATAAAAAAGAAAGAAGGAAAAATAACAACTAAAAAAAAGCTTAAGGACGATGTTAAAAAAGAAGTAAAAGGAAAAGTTGCAAAAAAGAAAACAGTTAAGGCCGTTTCTAAAAGTGCAATAAAAGTTAAGGAAGATAAAAAAAAGGAAACAGAAAAAGAAAAAAGCCAAAAGAAAACAGAAAAAGTAGTAAAAAAAACAGTAAAGAAGATAGTTAAAAAAGAAGTAAAAGAAGAAGAAGTAAAAAAAGAAGAAATAAAGGCGAAAGAGGGAAATATCGTTGAACCCTCCGAGAAAACCAAAGTAGAACAAAAATCTAAAATTAAAGTAAACGAATTTATTACTGTTAAAATGTTGGCGGAAAAATTACACGTTGAAGTGGGCGATTTGATTAAAAAAATGATGTCCTTGAATATTTTGGCCACTATTAATCAGCGATTAAATTTAGATATAGTATCTTTGATAAGCGAAGAATTTGGATGTGAAGTAGAAATAGTTCCTCTTTATGGTGAGAAAATACTGGAAGAAGAAGATGAAAATTCTTCTGTTTTTAAGCCTCGTTCTCCGGTTGTTACCATAATGGGGCATGTTGATCACGGAAAAACTTCTTTACTGGATGCTATTCGGAAAACGAAGATTGTAGAAAAAGAGGCGGGTAATATAACACAACATATTGGGGCTTATAAAGTAAAAACAGAAAAGGGAAATATTGTCTTTTTAGATACTCCGGGGCATGAGGCCTTTACTGCAATGCGTGCCAGAGGTGCACAGATTACGGATATTGTTGTTTTAGTTGTTGCTGCTGATGATGGTATGATGCCGCAAACCGTTGAAGCGATAGACCATGCACGGGCGGCAGGGGTTCCTATCATTGTTGCGATAAATAAGATAGATTTGCCGTCAGCGGATCCTCAACGGGTAAAAAAGGATTTGGCTAATTTAAATTTACTTTCAGAAGAATGGGGAGGTAAAACGGTTTTTGTAGAAGTTTCAGCAAAAAAAGAAATAGCCTTGGAAGATTTATTGGAAATGATTCTTTTGGAAGCTGAGGTTTTAGAGTTGGTTAGCGATGTTAATGGTCCTGCCCAGGGTACGGTTATTGAGGCAAGGCTGGATCCCAAAAAAGGAATTTTAGCCACGGTATTAATCCAGAAAGGGACTTTAAAAGTAAGGGATTCTTTTGTTGTGGGATTAACTTCCGGAAAAGTTAAGGCGATGTTGGATGATCACGAAAAAATGATAAAAGAAGCCCCTCCTTCCACCCCTGTAGAAATAATGGGTTTTGTGGATATCCCACATGTTGGTGATAAATTCAGGGTAATGAGAGACGAGAAGAAGGTACGATATATTAGTCAGATGCGACAGGATATAAATCGGCAGGAAACGATAAAGAAAAAACAACATATTACCCTGGAAAATTTGCATCAACAGATAGAAACAGGAAAAATCGAGGAATTAAAGATAATTCTTAAAGCAGATGTTCGTGGTTCGGTAGAAGCAGTAAGAGATTCTTTGGAAAAAATAAATTCTGATAAAATAAAATTGTCTATAATACATAGTGGTGTAGGGGGAATTAATGAAGCAGATGTCCTTTTGGCTGCAGCTTCGGATGCATTGGTAATCGGTTTTAACGTTCGTTTCGAGCAGACGGTGAGTTTTTTAGCGGAAAGAGAAAAGGTAAGTATAAAAACCTATAGGGTTATTTATGAATTGGTGGCTGATATTAAAGCAGCTATGGAGGGATTATTAGCCCCGCAAACAACAGAAATCGTTTTGGCAAAAGTAGAAGTGAGACAGGTTTTTAGAGCCCCTAAAATAGGGTGTATTGCCGGATGTTATGTAAAAGAAGGAAAACTTTTGAGAAATTCACTGGCAAGGTTATTGAGAGACAACATTATTGTTTATGAAGGGAAGATTAATTCTTTAAGGCATTTCAAAGAAGATATTCGTGAAGCATTAGCAGGGCATGAGTGTGGAATAGTATTAGAAAACTTTCAGGATGTTAAGGAGAATGATGTAATAGAAATTTTTGAACTTAAAGAATCGCCGGATACATTATGAGAATGAATTGTATTATTTGAGTTTGGTGTGTGATTATAATCGTTAGATAATGGATGAGAGGGGGAGTGGTGGCTAAGAGATCTGAGCGGGTGGGTGAGCTTTTGCGTGAGGAAATAAACGAGGTCATACGAAGGGAAATAAATAACCCTAAACTCGGTTTTATTACCATAACTCAGGTAAAAGTTACTAATGATTTGAAGCATGCAAAGGTTTATTACAGTGTTTATGGTACGGAAAAAAACAGAAAAGAAACATCTGAAATTTTAAAAGCATCGAGTTCTTTTGTTCGCCGGCAAATAGGTAGAAGGGTGAGATTACGATATACACCTCATATTGAATTTTTTTATGATCGGATACCGGAAGATGCTTCTCATATTACGAATTTATTAGAAAAAATAAAAAAGAATGAAAAGCAGGCTTAAGGGAATAGAAGAATGAAAGAATTGCTGAAGAAAGAAAAAGCGATACTAGGAGAAATTTTAAATGTTATTAATAAAAAC
>CBDUZB010000074.1:0-7532 GCA_965371605.1 uncultured bacterium | reverse complement strand
TATGCCTGAAGAAAGAATAGTTAAAATTGTCGCCTGGCCTGAAGAACCGGCAAAGGTAGAACATCGTTTTAATAGCGAAAAACCCTGCCCTGTTTCTATTGCTTTTGAAAAAACTCCGGCTAATGTAATCGTTCATTCTAATCCCAAAGAGCCGCTTCATGTAGATATGGCGATGAATGTGATAGCGAAGGAAACAATTCCCGTATGTATTAAAATGTGTGAACCAATCTGTGTAAAAAGCAAATATGCTATTGCTATCGACATTTTTGACCGGCCGGTAGCCAACATTGTTTTGCAGGGGGAGACCAGGATATCTAATTGCCGTGAAGGGGATGATAATGTTAGGCCTCTTTGTGTTGATTTTGATAAGTTAAAAAAGGGAATGGAATTTACGGAAGCACTTACCCATCAAGAATTTAAATTTACTCCGCTGGGAGAAAAATTACGGACAGTAGATTTCGGAGATCCGGCTGGCCGGATAAAATTAGCTTTTTCAGGGGAAGGTATCCGCATAGATCTTCCTCAGGAGGCAGGTCAGGTAAAACTTACAGTCAATAATTATGCCGGGCAGACACTTGATTTTTTTGTCTATACCGGAAGTACGTTGGCTAACCAATTTTCTCAGGACATTGTCAATGAAGTAAAAGAAATTTTTATTTCCCGCTCCGGAGTTACGGCGATAGAGATTAAAGGTGGGAATAATGAAGCGGCAGTAGTGGAGGTTTGTTTTTCTTCGTAAACATTGTGGAATTATATTTAGCGGGATAAGAGATAAAAGATTGATTTTTAAAAAAAAATAAATTAGAATAAAGAAGCTCTTATTAAAAAGGAGAAATTATGCCTGAAGAAAGAATAGTTAAAATTACGGCCTGGCCTAAAGAAGCGGCAAAATTGGAACATCGTTTTAATAGCGAAAAGCCCTGTCCTGTTTCTATTTCTTTTGAAAAAACTCCGGCTAATGTATTTGTTCATTCTAATCCCAAAGAACCGCTTTATGTGGATATGGCGATGAATGTTATAGCGCGGGAAACAATTCCTGTATGCATTAAATTGTGTGAACCAATCTGTGTAAAAAGCAGATATACTGTTGCCATTGATATTTTTGACCGTCCGGTAGCAACAATTACCTTACAAGGTGAAAGCAGATTATATAATTGTCAAGAGGAGGGGGGAGATGTTGAATAAAAGTAAAAAAACGCCAAAAAACAAATTGAATAAGCCTGAAGGAGATTCGACAGCAAAGTTTCAAACAGGTGGCTTGGGTTCTAAAAAAGGAAACAAAGAGTGGACAGGAACAGGTGCAGGGGAAAAGAAGAAAATAAGCCAGGATGTAATTAAAGGATTGGCTAATGCTACTTCCCGTGTAGTACAGCAGGCTGCTTCCATTTTGGAAGAAGAAGTTGCTGCCGGTATTATAGCGGCAAAGGATGTAGAAAACCGTTTGATTAATGTAAAGGACTTACGTTCCGGGAAACCGGACGAGGTAATACACCGCTTTCGGCGTGATGCTCACGAGGTAATGGACATTTTTATTGATTTAGCTCATGCTGCTACTCAATATGTCGGAGGGCTTGCTCAGCGGGTGGTTACTATCCGGGGATCGGAAAAAGAAAAAAAACCGGAATATACGGCTTCAGGGCAATTTCCCACGCTTAAAACCAATAAAACAACGAAACCGGGTGAAGTGGCTAAAATCCCGATGGATTTAGAAAATAATAGTGATAAAATAATGGATGAATTTAGTTTTCACAGTACCGACTTAGTAGATGCTTCTGGTCGTAGGATTGCAGCTGAAAGGATAACATTTACTCCTTCTACACTTTCCCTGGCTCCATATAAAACACAGAAGGTAGTTGTAGCGGTAAATATTCCTGCCAAAACCTCCGCTGGTATTTATTCCGGTTTAATTCGGGCCACAAAGATGGACCAATTACAGGCGATATTGGTAATTCAAGTCGATTGATTTGGGTGTAATTAAGGGAGAATGATTGAGGAGTTTTGTTTATGCCTGAGGTTAATCGCTTCGAATTAGTGGAAAAAACTTTAAAACATTATAAAGATATTACAATGGAAACTCTTTTGGCTTTTTTACCGTCAAAAGAGCCCAGACGGCATCTTTACGATTTAATCCCTTCTTATCCTATGCGTCCGGGAAAAGGTTTACGTCCCGGATTATGTATGGCTACCTGTGAGGCTTTTGGAGGAAATGTCCGCAATGCTCTTAAGTCGGCTGTGGCTATTGAATTGTTTCACAATGCTTTTTTAATTCATGATGATGTGGAAGACGGGAGTGAATACCGGCGGGGAGAGAAGACTTTACATGCTAAATACGGAATGGAAATTGCCGTGAATGCCGGTGATGCGATGAATGTTCTCAGCATTCGGCCCTTAATGGAAAATCTTACCCTTCTTGGCCCTGAACTAACCTGGCAAATTTTTACTGAAATTGAGCATATGGTTCGACAGTCGGTGGAAGGACAGGCTATGGAGCTGGGTTGGGTACATGATAATATTTGTGATTTAACCGAAGAAGATTATTTGCGTACGACCCTTAAAAAGACCTGCTGGTACACCTCTATTCATCCCTGTCGAATCGGAGCTTTGATTGCCGGAGGCGGAGAAACGAATTTAGACCGTTTTAATCGTTTTGGCTTTTATATGGGGGCGGCTTTTCAAATCCAGGATGATATTCTTAATCTTGTAGGACAGCGTAAAAAATACGGCAAGGAAATTGGTGGAGATATCTGGGAAGGAAAGCGTACGGTAATGTTAATTCATTTACTGAACAATTGTACTAAAAGGGAAAAAGAAAAGATAAAGATATTTTTGTCCCTGCCGCGCAAACAACGCTTGTCAAAAGACGTTAAATGGGTATATTCTTTGATGACCAAATATGGTAGTATCGAGTTTGCCCGTAAGAATGCCAGCCAATTGTCCGGAGCAGCTTTACGCGAATTTTTTGTGGCCTATGGGGATTTGCCGGACTCCCAGGCTAAACAGTTTATTTACGACATTGTATTGTATATGATTGAGCGGGATATTTAAACTTTATTATTTTCTTTGCTGCATCATCTGCTGCATCATTTCCTGCATATTGGGCATACCGGCCGGCATGGCATTTCCTTTTGTTTCTACCTTGTCCGGATCAAACAAATCATCGGATAATCCCTCGTTTATTTTTAAAGACCGTACTAATAAAGTAGAGCTAAGTTGTTTCCCTAAGTATATTTGGGTTTTATACGGCATTTCCCACGTGGTTTTTATTTTCTTGAAATCAGAGTTTATTATGGATAACACTCTTTCTTCTTCTCCCTGGCCGAGTGCTTTAATTAGCAGTAGATTTTTCTTTTCGAGCCATATTTTAGTGAAAGAAAATGAATCAGTAGGTGTGAACTCAATTACGTAACAGTTATGTTTGCCGATTTTTTCACTGCCGGTAATTTTTGCTTTTGTTGGTATTTGGTCGTACCAGTCTGTACCTATTTGATAATTTTTTTGTTCTTTCGGGGAAAGTTTTTTCTTGCCCATAAAAGGTGAAATTACCCACTCGTTCCGGCCATCGGAAATATAAATTGTCTTCATTGGTTTCATTCCCGCCGGGTTTTCTGCTTTAGGCGGTGTCGGTATACTTGTTTCTACACGGGACTTTTTGCCTTTTCTATAGACTTTGTTTTTTGAGATTACTTTGTTTTTGTCATGCTCGATTTGCATTTCCTGAACGATGGTCATATCTTTGACCTCTTTTTCAAAGGAAGCATATTTTACCTTTAATTTTTTATGAATACTTGACCATTCTGCGGCAAATCCCTGACCGGCTCCTAAGGTTAGGCCTAAAAACACCGTTAATAATGCGATTTTTCCCCGGCTGATTTTTCTTGTCATTTTTCTTCTTCCTCCTTTTTAACAATTTTAAAAAAACAATTAATAAATTTTTTAACCTAAAGTACTGTCTCAGTTATTCGTAAGCAATTTTACCATAACTGAAAAACAAAGTCAATGCAGAAATGGATGTTTTTTGTTGACTTGACCGAAAATAAATGTTAATATAATTTTAGCTTTAGTAAACAAATTGGTACGAAAAAAGGAGAAAAGATGGGAAGAATTAAAAGTTCAATGAGGGGAATCTGGTTTGTTATAGGGTTGTTTTTAGTAATGGGTGTAATTATTGGGTGTGGCAAAAAAGAAGAAAAAATGATGAAAAACGATGAACTTTTGGTCGAAGGGGAGAGAAAGGAAAATGCAGCGGAAATAATATCTCTGGAGGAAGGAGGGCAGAAGATGGTGGTTAGTAAGGGAGATAAAGTCAAAGTGGAATATGTAGGAAGTTTTGAAGACGGAACTGTTTTTGACCGGTCGAAAGAAGGGAATCCGTTAGCCTTTTCCGTAGGGAGCAGACAGGTAATTCCCGGGTTTGAACGGGCAGTGGAAGGAATGAAATTAAATGAAGAAAAAAAAGTAAATATAAACGTAGAGAATGCTTATGGCCCCAGAAGGAAAGATTTAGTTAGAGATTTACCCAAATCTTCTTTGCCCGAAGACCTACAGGTGGAAAAAGGGAAAATATTGAGATTAAAAACCGAAGAAGGAAGAGTGGTAATGGGTAAAGTAGTAGACATAAAAGAGGATAACTTGGCGGTTGATTTCAATCATCCTTTAGCCGGCAAGAATCTTGTTTTTGAGTTGAAACTTGTTGGTATTGAATAATTACTTGGTGAGTTTGTTTTTCGTAATTAGATTAGACAGATAATTTTGCCGGGTTGTAAAAAAATTAAAAAGAAGGGAGGGGATAAAAGATGGATATTTATGTGGGTAATTTACCGGGAGAAATTACCGAAGAGGATTTACAAAAAGTTTTTGAACCTTTCGGAGAGGTGGAAATTATTAGTATTTTTAAAGATGAACTGACCGGAAAATCAAAAGGATTTGGTTTTGTTGAGATGTCCCATAGGGTAGAAGGGGAAGCGGCGATTAAAGCTATGGATGGAAAAAAATTTAAAAGACAGGTACTTAAAGTAAGAGAAGTTGTCCCCCGTTCCGGAGAGCGTAGAAGCGGCCACAGTGGAAGGCGGCATTTGTTATAAATGGAAACAGGAGATAGAGTCAAAATAAAGATAGAAAAATTAGTTTTAGGGGGAGACGGATTAAGCCGTATTGGGCGTTTGGTTGTTTTTGTCCCTTATAGTTGTCCGGGAGATGAGTTATTAGTAGAGATTATTAAATTAAAGTCTAATTATGCATCCGGAAAAATAATAGAAATTATTAAACCCTCCAAGGAAAGACAAATCCCTCAGTGTCCTTATTTTTTTCAACCGGGAAAAACCGATTTTTGTGGCGGATGTAATTGGCAGCATTTGGATTATCCTATCCAGGTAAAATATAAACAAGAATTAATGCAGGAAGCTCTTAAGCAGTTAGGTGATGTAAATCTTAAGAAGGTGGAAATTAAACCATCCATTCCTTCTTCTTGTATCTGGCGTTACCGTAATAAAATGCAGCTTCCGGTAAGGAAACAGGAAGATAAAATTATAACCGGGTTTTATACTCCGGGAACCCATAAAATAGTAGATTTTAGCGATTGCTTGTTACATTCCTCGTTAATGAATAAAATTGTGCAATATTTTGAGGGAATAGTCACGGCTTCTGCAATTTCTATTTACAATGAAACTACAGGGGAAGGGTTATTGAGGCATTTAGTTTTACGCCAATCATTTTTTAAAGAAGAAATTGAATTGAATTTAGTAATAACAAAAAGAAAGATGACTTCAATAAATATAATTATTAAAAAAATGCTCGATAGATTTCCCTCGATTAGTGGGATTTTTATAAATATAAATCCGTTAAAGAGTAATGTTATTTTAGGAAACCAGACAATAAAAATTTATGGAAAAGATTATTTGATGGAAAAACTTGGAAAAAAGAAATATTTTATGTCTCCGACATCATTTTTTCAAGTAAATAAATCGCAGACAGAAAATCTTTATAAGTTGGTAGCCGAAGAAGTTAGAGATGAACAGGCAACGTTGTGGGATATTTATTGTGGCTGCGGAACTATTGGATTGTGGTGTGCACCGATAGTTAAGAAAGTTTATGGCATAGAAGAAAGTAAATCTGCTATTCGAGATGCTGAAAATAACGCACGAATGAATAATGTTTCCAATGCCAGTTTTTTTCAAGGTAAAGCTGAAGAGGTTTTATCCAGGTTTTTAAAAGACAAATATCAAAAGCCTATTAAGAATTCAATAGTGGTTGTGGATCCTCCCCGTGCCGGTTGTTCCCGGGCAGTTTTAGAAAAGATTAGTAAAATTTATCCCTGGAAAATAGTTTATATTTCCTGTAATCCGGCCACTTTAGCCAGGGATGTTAAATTTTTAAAAGGTAAAGGATATTATTTAAAGGGAATACAGTTAGTAGATATGTTTCCTCAAACCTCACATATTGAATGTTTATCTGTTTTGGAAAGGTAAACAGCGAGAGGTAGTGAATAGTGTTCTATTTTTGTAGCCGGGGTGTAGGTCGCTATTTACGTCGCCTCAGGCGGACAGCTACCAATAATATTTTGTGGTACTTATTATGTAATCTTTGCCATAAACATGAGTAAGTTTCGAAAAAATTTTAGTATACTTTTTTGTTTTTTTGCAGAGACCATAATTTAAACAGCGATGTATTCTCTTCCCGAAGAAAATCTCCTATTATTTCTATTGAGCTCTTACCTGACTGTTTCATTTTTTTGTTGGAAATAGTGCATTCATTAAATCCAAATTTTTTGGCGTCGTTTATTCGTGCTCCGAAAATTATTTTATCTATTCTTGCCCAGTGGCAGGCAGTAAAACACATCGGACATGGTTCGCAGGTAGAGTAGATTGTGCATCCGGATAAATCAATAGTCTTTAATTTCCTGCAAGCAGTTCTGAGAGCATTGATTTCAGCATGAGCGGTGATATCATTATTTTTCCAGACGGCATTATGAGTACAACTGATAATGTCTCCTTTTTTTACAATACAGGCTCCAAAAGGGGTTTGTCCTTTTTTAATTCCCTGCTTTGCTTTATTAATAGCTAATCTCATAAATTTTTCATCAGTCATTTTGGTTTTCTCCGGGAAAATAAAGCGTTGGTATTATTTTGTTTTTCTTATTTTCTTATAACCTGCAACTTGTTCCATTTTGGAACAGGTTGATTTTTCATCAAGTTTGCCTATTCTATATGTTCATACTACATAAAACAGCTAATTTTATCAATATTTTTTTCGTTTAACTTATAAAAATTATTTCTTGACTTTTTTTGAATCTATGTTAACCTCTATGTGTGTAGTTAACCAAGGTTAACCATACTTAATGAAGTTAACAAGAGTAATATGTTTTCATAGGCGTTGAAATGTATAAGAAGGTAGTGTCAAAAATTGAATGAAAAGATATGAAAAGTAATTTCCCCCTTTGAAAAAGGGGGTTAGGGGGATTTATTTAATCCATTTAAAAAAATAATTGCATAAAAACGCAGGCTAAAGCCTGCGACTACCAAAAAATAAAATACTTT
>CBDUZB010000073.1:0-7803 GCA_965371605.1 uncultured bacterium | reverse complement strand
CTTCCTGTTCGAACTATACAATTGAAGTAATTAATAATTTTTTTCAGCATAATTGACTGATTTGGCCGAAGCCTGAACCCTATATCGGAATTTGGGTTTAAACTTTTCAATTGTCAAACGGATTAAAATCATGTATAATCAGGAACTGTTTTTTTGATGAAAATTTCTAATAGAAAGGGCATTAATGAACACTCTTAATCGATATATCCTTCGGCAATTCTTCCCTTTTTTAATGATGGGATTTTTTATTTCCACTTTTGTATTATTACTCGACAAATTTGTTGATTTAGCTAATTTAATCCTAAGCAAGGGTGTAAGCATTTTCCTTGTTTTACAATTGTTTCTTTATCTCATTCCTTCTCTTTTATATCTAACCATCCCTATGGGATTTATGATGGGCAGTTTACTCACCTTCGGTAAACTTTCGGGAGATAATGAAATTACCGCTATGAGATCCAGCGGTTTGAGCCTTTATCATATTATTTCTCCTATTTTAATCCTTTCTTTTACCGTAAGTATTTTATTGGTCGTTTACAACAATAATTTTGCTCCCCAAATGCAATTTTCTTTTAAGAAATTATATTATGAAATTGTTTATAAAGCCCCTCTATTTAAATTTGATGAGCACACTTTTACCAATATTCAAAATTATCAGATTTATATAGAAAAGATAAATAAAAAGAAAAACGAATTAGAAGGTATTATTATTTACAAAAAAGAAAAAAAATCAGATATCCCCACTCTTATTGTTGCAAAAAGCGGAAATCTGCTAAATAACCAAAAAGGGATGTCCGTGCTTAAACTTAAAGACGGCAGTATTCAGAAAAAAAATTCTAAAAATCCTACTCAGTACGGACAATTATTTTTTCAGAATTATGAAATTCCACTGAACTTTTCTAAAACACAAGATTTTTCCTGCAATAAATCCGTCATGGAAATGAAAAGCACTGAATTAAAAGAAAAAATCAAAAAATTAAAAAATGATAATGTTTCTACCTCTTCTCTGGAAGTATGGTATTATATTCGCTGGGCAATTGCTTTTACCGGCTTTACCTTTACTCTTATAGGCATCCCTTTAGGAATAAAAGCCCACCGGGGGAAAAAATCTTTTGGTTTCGGTCTGAGTTTAATATTATTTTTCATCTATTATCTTTTACTCAGCATATCCTTAACCCTGGGAGAAAGAGGTCTTATTGATCCCCGCTTTGATGTCTGGATACCAAACATAATAACAGGAATTGCCGGGTTAATTTTACTCTACAAGGCAGAGAAAGGATAAAATTTTATTGTTTATTTTATCGCGTTATTTGATACGCCAATTTTTAAAACCATTTTTGTATAGTTTGCTTGTTTTTAGTGCAATAATAATTGTTTCTGAATTATTCGAGAGAATGGATTCTTTTATGCGATATAAAGCTCCTCTCTTACTTGCCTTAAAATATTTCATGTATCGGATTCCCTACTGGTTAGTTAAAGTCACTCCAATTGCCACATTACTAGCTACCCTGTTTTCTCTGGGAAATCTTTCCCATAACAATGAAATTACGGCAATGAGAGCTGCCGGAATAAATTTATACCGAATAACAATTCCTTTTGCCATTATCGCGTTGGTGATTACTTTCGTTTCCTTTTATATTAATGAGACATTATCTCCAAAAATGTTTTTTGAAGCCAATAATATTTATCGACAGAAAATTAAAAAAAGAAAGGATTGCCACCTTACATACAACCTTACTTTAGCCGGCCAAGAAAGAAGAAAATATACTATCGGAGAATATAACAGTAAAATAAAAAAAATGAGTAATATAAGTGTAGATCAATTTAGTAAAAACTACACACTTCAAAATCAAATTTATGCCCAACAGGGTAAGTACGCTAAAAACTCATGGATTTTCTATAATGGAGTGATAAGAGAATTTGACATTGAAGGGAAAAAAATTTTAGACGAAGAATATTTTTCTAAAAAACATTTTTACCTACCGGAAAAACCTGAAGATTTCTCCCACGAGCAAAAAAAACTGGAAGAAATGAACTCAAAAGAATTAAAAAAATATATCTTAAAACTTGAAAAAACCGGCATCCCTGCTCATCGGGAATTAATGCAACTGCATTTAAATATTGCCTTTCCATTTTCTAACCTGGTTATGATTTTTTTAGGAATTCCTTTCGCTATTATCAACCCCCGCAGTGGGAAAATAATTGGTTTTTCCATTAGTTTTTTTACCAGTTTTCTCTATTGGGGAATGTTGTCTCTGGGTACGGCTATGGGAGAAAACAAAATTATCCACCCACTACCCGCCGCCTGGATAGCAAATATCTTCTTTATTTCGTTAGGATTATTTTTATTAATTAAAGTTAAGAAATAAAATCAGCAACCAAATCACCTACCTCCCCGATAGGATATTAGTTAGCTGCTATGCATTAATTATGCTATTTCCGCATCATCTGTTAACCGTTTCCATAATGATTCAACCCTTAATTTTTTTATCCAATGCTCTATATAATCTATATCTAAGTTCGCATACTGCACTTCATAAACCCGCAGAGCATCGGTAAATTGTTTTTCACTTCCACCGGAAAGTTTCGCCCATTTCAATTTAGCTAATATCGTATCTTCCGGACTTGAAACCTGCATTTTTAGCCCCATAAATTCTTCACTATATTTACGTGAAAAACGTGACCGATCAAACGGCTCGTTGGTCAATATCCAAAAATCTACTTTATCTCCTCCTTTTAAGTCAATTAAATTGAACATACTTTGCTTATTAATCCCATCAAGAATACTCTCTTTATCTAAATAAAAATCAGATGACGGAAAAGATTCGACTAATTCATCAACTTTCAAAGTTCGAATAACAACAACTATATCTATGTCGTGAGTAGACCTGGGTTCACCTTGTAAACTTGAAACGAGAGAACCTGTTATCATATATTGGATCCCAATCTGATCAAATACGTGAATAACTTTTTTTAATAATTCCTGTTG
Organism: uncultured bacterium; assembly: GCA_965371605.1. Taxonomy (GTDB): domain Bacteria; phylum CBDUZB01; class JAGLHV01; order JAGLHV01; family JAGLHV01; genus JAGLHV01. The sequence continues at coordinate 4,817 of CBDUZB010000073.1, read as the reverse complement.
TGACATTTATCAATACGCTCCAAAAATATTTTTTTAAACTCTTTATTTGAAAGATTGGGAAACCTTTGACGTAATCCATGAATAAAAAGTTGCTTGGTAAATTCAGACAATTCAAATGCCTTAAGTAACCTTTTTTCAGGAGACATTCCACGAAGAACTTGAACATATATCCTATGATTTGGACGCTCTTTAATTTGCATAATTCACTCACTGCAATTACTTTTATCTATTTGAACAAAATATCTACACTTTGGTAAAAAAATATTGGAATGTATCCTTGATTATTCCACACGGAAAAATTTAAACAAGCAACACAAATTCATTCAAAATACTTTTACGATATTTCCAGTCATAATTATTCTTGTTATTTATTTTTTCAAAGGTATGAAACCCATTATCTATTCCTTTAACAAATTTATGTTGTCCTCCTCCCAAATGTAAAATAAAACAATCTTCGTTCAATAAAATTTGTGGAAATTTTGAAGTATTATCTAATTTTGTAACATCAAAAGGATTACCGAATCCGCATTTTTTACAAATTTCTTTAACCAGTTTATTATCGAAAACAAATTTTTTTCTTTTTTTACATAGCTTAAAAATATCAGTAATCACATCATGTTTCGTTCCCACTTTTTACTCCTTCTTGAATTTTCATAAACACTAATTGCGTATAACATAAAAATCAATAGGGGATGGGCTTGCCTCATCTCGTTTATTAATAATCAAAATGCCATGAATATGATTGGGCATTATTATGTATTCATCTAATTCGACATTATCATATTGATTTTTTATGTTTTGCCATTGTTTATCTATAATTTCGCCAATTTTTGTTAATTCTATACGGACAGGGACAAGCCCTGTCCCTACAATATTCTTATTATTTATTTTTGCAAATATATTTTTACGGTCTTTTGAACATATCGTTACAAAATAGAACCCTTCATTAGAATAATCATAATTTGGTAATCTATTTTGTTTTCTGGTTAATAATTTTGGCATTCTTATTTTTGAAAGAACCGATTATTTGATTTAATGTAGGGGATGGGCTTACCCCATCCCCTACTTATTTTTACGTGCCCGAAGGGTAAAATTACGCATCCAGAGAAAAACATATTTAGCCTTTACCAAACAACCTTATTTATTAAAAACTCTATTTCTGCCATAAAACAATTAGACTAAAATAAAGCGATTGAATGGCTAATATCTTCTTTATTTCGTTAGGATTATTTTTATTAATTAAAGTTAAGAAATAAAATCAGCAACCAAATCACCTACCTGAGTAGTAGTCAATCCCATTTTCCCTGCTGCCATATTTTTTATCTTACCACAGATTAATGCTTTTTTTATTGCCTCATCAACCAATTTTGCCCCTTCTTCCTCCCCGATATTCTCCAGCATCATACCGGCTGCGGCAATAGCGGCGAGAGGATTAATCATATTTTTTCCCTCATATTTAGGAGCTGAGCCGTGTATAGGTTCAAACATGGAAACTCCTTCCGGATTTATATTACCGCCTGCGGCTATTCCCAGTCCTCCCTGAACCACTGCCCCTAAATCAGTAATAATATCCCCAAACATATTGCAGGTAACAATAGTATCAAACCATTCAGGATTCTTTACAAACCACATACAGCAGGCATCCACAAAAGCATGGTCTTTTTCTACATCTTTATATTCTTCACCTACTTCATAAAAAGCCCTTTGCCATAAATCATGGCCATAGGTTAATACATTAGCTTTATCTACTAACGTCAATTTTTTTCTTTTTCTCTTTTGAGCCAACTTAAAAGCAAAGCGAACGCATCTTTCTACTCCATGTCTTGTATTAATATCCTCCTGAATAGCTACTTCCTGAGCAGTCCCTTTTTTAAAAACTCCTCCCATACCACAATAAGCACCTTCCGTATTTTCCCTTACCACCATAAAGTTAATATCTTTTGGTTCTTTATCTTTTATAGGCGTCCAAACCCCGGGATAAAGAACTACCGGACGTAAATTTATATATTGATCAAGTGCAAATCTTAATTTTAATAAAAGACCCTTTTCCAAAACACCTGTTTTTACTTTAGGATGACCTACTGCACCCAAATAAATAACATCTAATTTTCTGAATTCTTCTATCGCCGAATCGGGCAAAATCTCTCCCGTTTTTAAATATCTTTCCGCTCCAAAATCGTAATGAACCAGTTCATAATCAAATTTTACTTTTTTTGATACAATTTCTAAAACCTTCAATCCCTCTTTAACAATTTCCGGCCCTACTCCATCACCAGGTAATACCCCAATTTTATACATCTTTCGCTCCTTTTAGTTTAAAATTTGAAATTAAATTTACAGGTTTCCTTAAATAAACCACCTGCTTCTTATTCCGTTTTCTTCTTTACATATTCAATCAAACCGCCTACTTTCATTAATTCCTGCATAAAAGAAGGAAACGGTTGTATTTTATAAAGACTTTTTTTAGTCAAATTCTTAATCGTCCCTTTTTCTAAATCCACTAATATCTCATCTCCTGTTTGCGCATCTTTTACTGCCTGCTCACTTTCAACAATAGGCAAACCAATATTTATAGCATTCCTATAAAATATACGCGCAAAAGTTTCTGCAATAACGCAAGAAATACCACACTCCTTTATGGCTAAAGGAGCATGCTCCCTTGAAGAACCACATCCAAAATTTTTTCCGGCAACGATAATGTCCCCTGTAGAAACCCGATGAATAAACTCCTCATCCAGTCCCTCTAAACAATGTTTGGCTAATTCTACCGCATCGGAAGTGTTTAAAAATCTCGCCGGAATAATTTCATCCGTATTAATGTTAACTCCGTATTTATGAACCTTACCTTGAAATCGCATTTTACTTTCCCCATATGATTTCATTATTTTTCCCCTTCATTTTTTTACAAAATATAATTAATTTTATACTTTATTTTTAAATTTTTTATTTAAATAAAACAAATAATTTGGAATAAATTATTTTTCATCTTTTTTTTGAAAGTACATCAATATAACCTTTTCCCTGTTAATACTTATAAACTCTACGCTATCAAACAACTGATTATTTTTTAAAGAATAAATTTTTGCTTCGGTCATAGGAAAAAACCCTTTATTTACATCTGCAACATTAACAAAATCCAATAATCGCTGCTCAAAATGCAAATGAATTGTTCCCTCTATTCGATAATCATCTAAAAAAACTATTACTTTCCGTTCTTCTGTTGTAGTTATAGACATTTTTTCCTCCTTAAATAAAACGATTTTAAACTTATACAAAGTAAGAAAAATATCCCTACCCGCCCCCCTGATCGAGTCAGAGGACACAATCAAAACCCATTGATTTTGCCGGATTCCCGGGCCAAGCAGGATGGACTAATTTGTTTACAATTCATCCGGACTAACTATTTTTCCGGCAACAGCCGATGCAGCTGCTATCGCCGGATTGGACAAATATACTTCACTACGCAAGTGCCCCATTCTCCCCGAAAAATTACGATTAGTAGTAGCAATTGCTCTCTCCCCTTCTGCCAATACTCCCATATGTCCTCCTAAGCAAGGCCCACAGGTAGGAGTAGAAACGGCCGCTCCCGCATTTATAAATATAGTAATCAAACCTTCCTTTATTGCCTGTTTGTAAATATTTTGTGTTGCCGGAAAAACAATTAATCTCACATAAGAATGTACTTTTCTCCTCTTAAGAACCTGAGCAGCAATTCTTAAGTCTTCTATCCGTCCATTAGTACACGAACCAATTACTGCCTGATCAATAAAAACTTCCCCCACTTCACTTATTGGCCGGGTATTAGAAGGTAAATTAGGAAATGCTACCTGAGGCTCTATTTTAGAACAATTATATTCATATATTTCTTTATATTTTGCATCTTTATCCCCATTAAATACTTCATAAGGCCTTTCTGCCCTGGCCTCTATATATTCAATAGTAGTGTCATCCGGCTGAATAATCCCATTTTTTGCTCCTGCCTCTATGGCCATATTACACATAGTCATTCTATCAGCCATAGAAATCTTTTTTATTACTTCCCCGGAAAACTCCATAGCATGATATAAGGCACCATCTACCCCAATGTCACCTATCGTATACAAAATTAAATCTTTTCCCGATACCCATTTTTTTAATTTTCCCTTATAGATAAATTTAATTGTTTCTGGTATTCTAAACCAACATTTACCGGTAACCATTGCCGCAGCAAAATCAGTAGAACCAACCCCTGTGGAAAAAGCTCCTAATGCACCATAAGTACAGGTATGAGAATCAGCACCGATCACTACATCCCCCGGCAAAACAATTCCTTTTTCAGGTAAAAGAGCATGTTCGATCCCCCCTCTCCCTACTTCATAATAATGCTCAATTTTTTGCTCGTAAACAAAAGAACGCAACATTTTACATTGCTCAGCGGATTCTATATCTTTATTAGGAGTAAAATGATCCGGAATTAAAACAATTTTTTTAGAATCAAAAACTTTGTTAGCTTTAAGTTTTTTAAATTGTTTTATTGCCAGAGGAGCGGTAATATCATTAGCTAAAGCAATATCTACCTTTGATTGAATTAATTCCCCCGGTTGTACACTCTTTTTACCACAGTGAGCAGCAAGTATTTTTTCTGTTATTGTCATCCCCATATCTATTTTCCTCTTTCTTTACAAGTTAAAATTCTGTTTTTTTTCCTTAACCGTCTTTTCACTTCGTGCCTCTGTGCCTTGATGCCTTTGTGCCTCTGTGCCTGTCTTTACTCTTTCTTTTGCTATTTGCCCTTCGCTATTTGCTATTTGCTATTCTTTATTTTTTGTCTTTGTTTC
>CBDUZB010000072.1:0-7963 GCA_965371605.1 uncultured bacterium | reverse complement strand
TTTTTCTACACCCAAGCACCCAAAAATATAGACCTCCGACTGTTCGAGTCATTGGTCATGTACTCACAAAGCCCTACTCAGTGAGACTTTGTGACTATTTAGGGAATGTACTGGGTCTTTTTTAGGGTCTTTTTTTAAAAACTGTTTATTGTGGTTATCTTCTTGAGTATCTTTTCCTCTTTTGATAGTTCCTTTCATTGGCCTGGTAGTAATATAATTTCCTTTCTTTTTGAAAAATAATTCCGGAGAGCAGGAAATAATAATGTGTTGTTTTGTTTTTATAAAAGCATTATATGCTACCGGTTGTCTTTTTCGTAAGTTGTAATAAAAAGAAAAGGGACATCCGGAAAAATCAAATTTGTATTTGGTGGTGTAATTTACCTGATAAGTATTACCGGAGTGGATGAATTCTTTAATTTTTGCAATATTTTTCAAGTATTCTTTTTTTGTGATTTCCATTTTTAGATTTGAAAGTTCAAATTTTTTTGGGCTAAATTCCCGCTGGGAAAAAATATTTGTCCCGGATTGGTTAAACTTCCCTGTTTGGTGATTAAAAATGATAACATTACTATAAATGCCTAACCAGATTAAAGGAAAAGTTGAAGGATTTTTTTCTTCGAAGAGGTTTTCCATTAAAGGCCCTAATTCGTAAGAAAAAAATCCGGCCAGGTAATTATTATTTAAAAGTCCTTCCATTTGAGAGAATATTTTTTCTCCGTCGGATGGGAATGAGTTATGTTTGATGATGCCAAGAGGATTTATAAACAAATAACTAAATCTATTTTCCCTGCAGTATTTATTGGTTTCTAATAGGACAAAGTTGTTTAATTTTTTTAAACAGGGAATTATTTTCAGTAAAGGAAGTGTATAATATTGTTTCATTAGTTTTTCCGTTTTAGTATCCACCGGGAGAATGTTTAATAACTGTTCTGAATGATTATTATAGATAAATGATATTATAAATTGTTTTTTCTGTCAATAAAGAAAAACGAAAGGGAGAATAAATCTTGACACTACTTTAAATATTTTTAGTTTGATTTTTTTTTTGAAATCATGTAATATTCTATAGTGGTTTATGGGAGAATAGCTAAAGTTTATGGATGTTTTTTGTGTCCGAATGCAGGTGATTGCTATCAATAGCCTTGAGGGGTTTCATTTGAAAAGAAAGGGAATCAATGAATAAAAGCGAAAAGTTTAATTATGCGATAAGACATACTAAAATTTTAAAAGCACCTAAGCAAAGTTTAGCTACTTTTGGCGGGACTGTAGTGCGTTATTATCTAATTAGTGAATTAATGGATAAAGTTAACAAGGTTAGAATTAGAGAAGGCAAGGTGATTGCTGAAAAACCTAAAATAGTTGTGCCGCATTATTTATTAGATGTATTTGAGGGATGGGACAAAGAAGTCAGAGAATATGCGGAAAAAACTTTTGAGGAATATGGAGAAAACATAAGGGGGTTGGGTTATAAATTTAAGAATGATTTTGAGAAAGAGAAAGTTGTTTCTTCTACTATTGCGGATATGGCCGATAAAATCAAAGAGGAACTAGAATCGCGGGGAGAAAACTTGGCAGTAGTTATTGAGGGAGTGGATGATAATTGGCAAATTTCTTTAATGAAATTTATTATAGAATTAAGTATGCGTTCTTTTCCCGGGAATGTTACGGAATTGGAAGAAAGAGGATTTTTTGGTCAAATGGACACAGATAAAAAAAATATAAGGATTGAAATTGAACAACTTTTTAAAGATGTTCAGAAAAACAAAACCAGCATATCTCAATTAGGTAAAAAATTACGCCAATATGGATTATTTAAAGATTACGAAGACAGATTTTTCAGTCTTTTCAGGAAGAAGGCTTAAATCTTTTCTATAAACCCGCCTGTTTGGAAATCACTGTTTTTTTAAGAAATTATTTTTAAATCTAAATAGTTTTTATTGCTTAATAACTGAACTTTATTTAATCTGTTTAATAGTTCGTTGTCTGAAGAGTTTTCCATGAAAGAACGGTATAAAACAATAACTTTTTTAAGTAAAACCGGAAATTCGGCGATTTCTATAACAGATAATGGCCAAAATTCATCGTCAAAATTTTTATTGGTTGGCGTTGATTTTTTAGGGGTTTCTTCTTTTTCTTTTTGAAACATTCTTATTGCCTGCAATTTTTTTACTATTGTTTCATTTGTTGGGTCCATGCTAATGGCAAATTCATATAAATTTGCCATTTCGGAAAGAGACTTTTCTTCATGCATTGCAAATTCGGATTCAATTAAATAAGTTTGTGTTTCCTCGGAAGAAATTTCTTTCTCAGGAGAAACAGGGGGAGATGAGTCAAATGGTAAAAGAGATTCTTTTGTTTCTTGCGGAGAAAAAACACTGGGTGATTCAATTTTTGGGTTTTCTGAAGGATTTAAATCACCTTCTTCTTTTAGCAGGTTGATTTCCGCTAATTTATGATAGATTTGAGGATCCCATGGCCGGAGTGTAAATGCTTTTTGATAATCATTGAATGCCTGCTGAAATAATTTTTGTTTTAAATGTATCTCCCCTAAATAACAAAGAGAGCCAAAGTGTCCTCCTTTTAATCTGGTTACAAGTTTAAATTTTTGCTCGGCGGCTTCCAATAATTCTTTGTGGAACCAAATAATGCCTTCCAGATAAAGAGTTTCAATTCCGTCAACCTGAAGTGCTTTTTGGACATATTTTAATGCTTCTTCAAAGTCATTTTGTTGAATTAGATTTTTAACCAGATCAATTAATTCTTTCCGTGCTTCTTCTTTTGAATCTTCTTTTATATAAATTTCCGAAAGAAGAATTTTTATTTCATTTTGTTGGGGGCTGATGTTTTTTGCTTTTTGGGCAAAAAAACGTGCTTTTTTTAAAAAACGATGATCATTATAATGTTTTGCTGCTGTAAAATAATTTTCTATTGCTTTTTCTTTTTTATTTTGTTGTTCATAAATAGAACCCAATTTGATTAATACTTCCGGATTAGAAGGGTATTCTTTTTTAATTTCCTCCAATACTTTTAATGTTTCATCGATTAATCCTTCTTGATAAAGGTTTTCCGCTTTGAGGATGTCTATGAATATAAGCTGTTGTTTTTTTTGTTTTGGATTATTTAATTTGCTGGAGTTAAGGCGGCTTATTTTTTTGTATATTTGTTTTTTTTCATCTTCATCATCAAGAAATAAAAGAGCTTCTATTGTTTCTTCATACTTCAAAAAAGCTTCACTTATTTTGCCGTCATTTTCTAAAGATCCAGCCGATGAAATAAGTTGTTGAATAGCAGGAGAAAGTGTTTGTTTCATTTTGCTGAGTTTCCATTTCTTGGGATTAATTCAAATCGTTTTTAATTTTTTGGAAAGTGTTTAACCATTGTTAGTTCATTACCAAAATTTTTTACTGTTTGATAATCTATTTTGTCCATAGTTTTATTTATAATATAAAATCCCCGTCCTCTTTCCTGGTGAATAGGGATTGTATTGTCTATAAGTCCACTTTTTAATTTAAGTAAAAGGGTATCAAGGGAGTTTCCTTTATCCTTGATAGTAATAACAAAACAGGAGTCAGGTACGATATAAAAAGAAAGGTCAATAATGTGATGTTTTTCGAAGTTATAGGCGTGTTCTACAATGTTGGAAAGAGCTTCATCTACAGCCAATTCTATGTCATTTGTAATTTCTTCCCCGATTTTTTCTTCTCTAAGTAATCCGGTTAAAAAAAGGCGGACATAATTAAGATAATTGATATTACTGGGTATTTTAATATTAAATTTATATTGGTTCATTGCTTCTTGTTCTTTATCTGATTTTTTTAAAGGAGTAATATTTCCCTGTTTAGTAATGTAAAAAAGTTGTTCGCATTTAGGGCAACGCAAAATATCAGATTGAGGAATCCATGAAATTTCTTTGCAAAAAGGACATTCTTTTTTAAAAGGAAACTGGATGGACTGATCCAAAGTGGATTTTTTTTCTTTTAATCTTTTTTTCTCTGCGATAAGTGTGTCTTTGGCCATTTGTTCGGTAGGGAAAAGTTTAATTATTTTTTCAATGCCTGCCATAGTGATGACTTTCTTAATTTTATCAGAGGCTTTGATTATTATTATATCCCCCAGATTTTCTTTAATAATTCCAATGAATTCAACAAAAACTCCTATGCCCGTACTACTAAGATAAGATATTTTTTCGAAATTCACAATTATGTTGTAAAATTTATTTTGCACAAGATCTTCGAATTCTTTTCTTAGAAGAGAAGTGGTTGATGTGTCAATAAATCCTTCTAAGTCTAAAATCACTATTTTCTCATTTTCGTCTAATGGTTCCATCCTGCGTAAGGTGTTAAGCATTGACATTTTATTTACCTCTAAATTTTTAAAGTCTAATAAATTTTTTTTAAGGAAATTCCGGATAATCTTTTTCAGGCTACTGAATTATTGTAAGAAAAAAGTTTTAATTAGTCAAGAAGTATTTAAGAAAAGTGATAAAATTTTTTATGTTTGAAAAAGATTTGATTATCGTATATAATGCAACTTATATCAAATTTACTTCAAATGCAGGAGGGAAAAGATGCAGATAAGGGTTTATTATGAGGATACTGACACCGGGGGGGTAGTTTATTACGCTAATTACTTAAAATATTTTGAAAGAGCAAGAACTGAATATCTCAGAGGAATAGGGATAGATGTTTTAGATTGTATGAAGGAAAATATATTTTTTACTGTCGTCAGAGCAGAAATAGATTATAAGTACCCTGCAAGATATGGAGATTTGTTGGAAGTAGAAACAAACTTAATTAGTTTAAATAAAGCAAGTTTTGAATTAGAAAATGTAATAAAAAAGGAAGAGAGCGAAAAACTTATTGTTCAGGGGAGTGTAAAGTTAGTATGTTTAGATGAAAAATGGAAGATGCGCAGGCTTCCTGATGAATTTATGGCAAAATTATTACCGTATTGCAAAAAAATAATAATTAAAAGGATATGATTATTTTCCTGTTTCCATAAAAACAAGAAAATTCAATTTTTTATAAGGATAATTTTTTCTTGACATAGAAGGGACAGGTAAAGTATTATGAATAAAAGAGGAGATTGGTAGTGAAGGAGATTTTTTTTATGAATGGGGTAAATGTCATTAGAAATGAGTTTAGGTCCTTATTTGCGAGCCTTATTGTTTTAATTCTCATTAGTGGTTGTACTGCTTCACCAAGGAGGCCTGTTCGGGTAGAGCCTGTTTTACCTCCTAAAACCATAGCGGTATTGCCTTTTACTAATCAATCAAATGACATAGATGCACCTGAAAGGTTAAGAGAAATTTTTAATAATCATCTTGCCGGAAGAAGAGGATATATTTTAAAACCTTTAAAAGTAATAGATAGTTTTCTTGCCGGTGAGGGGATAAATGATGCGGGACAATTACCGGCTATTTCCATTGAAGAGATAGGGAAAGGCCTTAACGTTGATGGAGTTGTTTATGGAGAATTAATAGATTTTTCTTATGTGACCCTAGGGGTTTATATGAAAAGGCTGGTAAGAGCTGAATTTAAATTGGTAAATACAAAGACCGGAGCAGTAGTTTGGGGAGAAGAGAAAAAGGCTTCTCGTACTAAGATTGTTTTTGAAGATGTAGGAAAAGCATTTGTCGAGCAATTAAAGAAAAAAGCAGTGGAGAAAATTTTATCTTTTCCTCTCAGAGAGGAAACTATAAAAACAGTAAGAAAGGCATTAAAAAGCTTTCCGCCTAATAATTGGTGAATACAAGTCAAATATTTTGATTTCATGAAGAACTTTGCAAAACACACAGGGAACAAGGCAAAAAAATTATTTTGTATAAGTCCAAATTTTATAAATTAAGGAGGTAAAGATGGAAAGATTAAAACAGATTATTATTTCAGGATGTTGTTTGGGTTTGTTGGTTTCGGGTTGTGCTCCTTCGGTTGCAGTGAAGAAAACACACACTACTACCGTTAAGGAGACAGAAAAGGTAGAGTCTAAATATACCGGACCAAAGCGCAGGGTTGCTATTGTTGATTTTGAAAATAAAACAGCGTATGGGAAAAGAAGATTGGGCACGGCAGCTTCTGATATTTTGATTACTGAGTTGGGAAAAACCGGTAAATTTATTTTAGTGGAAAGAGGGAAAATAAAAAAACTTTTAGAAGAACAGAATTTTCAAGCTAGTGGACATGTAGATTCCAATACAATAGTGAAGGTAGGAAAGATTTTAGGAGTAAATGCAATAATTACCGGTAGTATTTCTCAATTTGGAGTGAAGAAGGGTGGTTCGGATTATTTAATAGTTCAGAGCAAACAGATAATTGCCCAAGCTTCAGTTGATATTCGGGTAGTAGATGTAGAAACAGGGCAGATTTTGTATACAGATTCGGGGAAAGGGATGGCCAGGCAGAAAACCGGTAAATTCTTAGGTTTGGGGACAAAAGCAAAATATGATGAAACATTGGAAGGGGAGGCGTTAAGAGCGGCAATAGTAAAGTTTACGGATAATATTGTTTCCCAGATTAATAAAAAACCGTGGTCTTGCCGGGTAGCGGAAATTATAAGTAAGGATATATATATTGATGCCGGGCGTGAATCAGGGTTAGAAATAGGTACCAGCTTAAAATTGTTTCATTTGGGTAAGGAAATAATCAGCCCGACGACAGGTTTGGTTATTGGGCGGGTCCAAAAAGAAATTGGGATAATCAGGGTTGAAAGTTATATTGGGGAGGATGCTGCTGTGGCCAAATTAGTAAAAGGGACATTGCCTGTCCGTGGAGACCTTTGCAAATTAGTTAATGTTAATTAAAATAGGCATAGAACATTGTAAAGATGATTAAATAATTGGATATTAAGCAATCCGCCGATAATTATTGGCGGATTGCTTTTTTCTTGACTTATTTAAACTATTCATAGTAGACTAAACATTGACAGGGTAGAGATTTTTATCAAGAGGAGGAAAGTTTTATGAGAAAAATTGTTGCGGGGTTGTTATTAGTTTTATGTTATAATTTTGTTTTTGTATCCCAGGCGGAAGCGGGTGCTTTTTTTGGCGGAGAAATAGAAAAAAATCCGTCAGTTTTTTCTTATGGGTGGAAGGGGTGTTTTATTGGGATGTTAGCCGGAGTAAGCACCGGGTATTTAGCTATTCTCGATAGAGACGATACTGACGAAGAAGATTTAAAAACAGGGTTGAGGCATCTTGGTTATGGAGCGATTGGGGGGACAGTTTTAGGGTTGGCCGTAGGAAGTTATGAGCTTACCCAGGATTATACAGGTACGGGGGCAGTGGTTTTACGGGATATGCAATCAGGTGCGTTGATGGGGGTTATTATGGGCTTAGCCGGTGGATTGATTAGTTACGGCTCAAGTAATAATTCGGATGATATAGGCAGGGGTGCTGCCTGGGGCAATCTGGGAGGGATTCTTTTAGGCGGGGTTTATGGTTTTATCGAAGCGCCTCGGGTTTTGGGAATAGCTAAATCTTCTCCGGTATGGATGCCTTATGCTTCGGTTAAGATTTGTAAAGATAAAGAAAAGAGTTATCCTTTTTATGCTATTAATTTTGTTCCGGTAAGATTTTAGATAAAGGAAAAATGAGAAAAAATTTAGTTATTGGAATATTAAGAGAAACCAAGGCAGGGGAAAGGCGAGCCCCTTTAACCCCCACGGATGTAAATTGGTTAATTAAACGCGGAATAAGTGTTGAAGTTGAATATAGCTTGACCCGTGTTTTTAAAGATAAAGAGTATGAAAAAAAAGGAGCAAAAGTTTTAACTAAATTTAAAAAGGCTACCCTTTTGTTAGGCATAAAAGAGCCGCAAGTAAGGGATTTATATAAAGACAAAATATATATGATTTTTTCTCATACGATTAAGGGCCAGCCGGAAAATATGCCTTTACTTGATGCCTGCCTTGAAAAAAAAATTACCTTGATCGATTATGAAAAAATTATTGATTTGTACGGCAAGCG
>CBDUZB010000071.1:0-8004 GCA_965371605.1 uncultured bacterium | reverse complement strand
AAATTTTATTTAAATACATTCCGATGAAGGTAAGCATTACTGAAAGGTGTATACCAAGAATAACAATTAAGGTAGCTTTCATATCCTGCAGAAAAACAAAAAGGATCACAGTCGCCAGAATAGCACCGTAAAACAAGGCTTTTTTAACATTTTTGATTGATTCCTTTATAAAAACCGCCTGATCGGAAATAGTGAGTATTTCCATTCGTTTATCTAAAACAGGGGTAATTTTTTTAATTACTTTTTTTATTCTTTTTGCTACTTTAATGGTATTACTATTGCTTTCTTTTTGAATATACAGCGAAACTACGGGTTTGCTGTTTAAACGGGCATAGGTTTCATGCTCGAGATAGGATTTTTTAATATTCGCCACATCCTTCAAGCGAATAATCGCTCCACTTTCGGTAACGCTGACCGGAATTGCCTTAATTTCCTCTATGTTTTTAAATGCTCCTATTGTCCTGATTAAACAACGGTCTTTTTCTCTTTCCACTTCTCCGCTTAACAAATTTAAATTGTTAGCATCTAAAACCGCGGTTATTTTCTTTATGGAAAGATTAAATGCCTGCATCCGTGATTGCTCAAGGTCTATGATAACCTTTTCTTCCCTACCGCCAACTATTTCAATATTGGCTACTCCATCAACACGCATTAACTTGTTTTTTATTTTTTCATCAACGATTTTTCTAATCTTTTCCGGACTGTATCCCTTTCCGGTTACTGCTAAAATGATTACAGGGCTATCTGCCTCATCGTATTTGGCAATAACCGGTCTTTCTACCTCTTGAGGAAGCTTTCCTTTTATATGGGCAATTTTTTCCCGCACTTCTAAAGCAGCAAAATCCATATTCGTCCCCGGTTCGAATTCCAGGGTAATTACAGAACGTCCCCGTTTGGATTGGGAAATAATATTTTTCAAGTGGGTAACCGTACTTACTGCTTCTTCGATTCGTTTAGTCACCAGGGATTCTACTTCCGTAGCCGGCATCCCTCCTTTTATTTCCAGGAAAATTGTTATGTTGCCGAAACCGGCATCAGGCATTAATTCTACAGGAAGAGAACACAAAGAAAAAAGGCCGAAGATGGTTATCCCCAGAAAAAGCATTAAAAAAGTAGTCGGCCGTTTTATTGCCAGTTCAGCAACATTCATTTTTATTATCCCTTTTGGGCGACCAAGGTCGCCCCTACGCATTGGGTAATCTTTGTCTTCTTTTTTATTTTCGTAGGGGTGGGCTTACCCACCCTTTGGAGTTTTCCATTCCTTTTGGGCGGCCAAGGCCGCCCCTACGCGTTTTGAGTCACTCTTACGCTTTTATAACTCAATGCCATTCAACCAATCCCTTGCCCTCTTCTTTAAACGGATGATTTTCGATATATTTTGCTTTTTCATTGAAATCCTGTTCATTACGAATTATATGGTCATAATACGACCGTTGCCAGATTGCGTAGGGGGTGGGCTTGCCCACCCTTTGGGATTTTCCATCCCTTTTGGGCGACCAAGGTCGCCCCTACGCATTGGATAATCTTTGTCTTCTTTTTTATTTTCGTAGGGGTGGGTTTGCCCACCCTTTGGACATTTTCCATTCCTTTTGGGCGACCAAGGTCGCCCCTACGCGTATTTGAATAGCTACTACATATCTATAACAGATTATATGTTTATTTCCGTTTCCCTATTTTTTCCACAATCATATACAAGGAGGGAATAACTAATAAGGTAAGTACTGTCGCCATAGTCAATCCTCCTATTACAGTGATGGCTAAAGGAGCTCTTAGCTCTGCTCCTTCTCCAAGACCCAAAGCTAAAGGGAATAAACCAAGGACAGTAGTTAAGGTAGTCATTAAAATAGGACGCAGACGCATTGCACTGGCTAAGAAAAGTGCATCGTAGGTTTTTCTGCCCTGCCGTTTAAGATGGTCGATACAATCAACCAGAACAATCCCATTGTTTACTACTATTCCTCCTAATATAATCATTCCCAAAAAAACCATAATACTTAAAGGCGTATGGGTAACAAATATAGCCAACGCTATTCCAATAATAGAAAGAGGAAAAGTAAAGATAATTACTAGCGGCTGCCACAAAGATTCAAATTGAGCAGCCATAATCATATAAACTAAAAGCAGGGAAAAAAGCAGAATAAACAACAAATTTCTAAACGATTCTTTGATTTTTTCCCTTTCTCCGGCTAAATTCATAGTATATCCGGATATCTTCTGAAAATCCTCTAAAGAATTATCAACATCTTTCAATACTGCATTTAAACTCCGCTTGAAAACTTGAGCGGAAATCACAATTGTTCGTTGTTGGTCCATTCTTTTTATTTCACTGGGCCCCCGGCCTACACTCAATTTCGCTACTTCCGCTAAAGAGACATTAATATCGAGAGGAGAATAAATTAAAAGTTCCCTTAATTTGCCGACATCTTCTCTATCCTCCTTGCGCAATCTCACTCGAATATCAATTTCCTTCCCCTCCTGCTTAAACTTAGTAGCGACATACCCTTTAAGTCCAATTAATGCCGTATGAGCAATATTGGCTACGGAAAGATTGTAAGAAGCAGCTTTTTCTCTATTTACAACAAGTTTGGTTTCCGGAGCAGAAGGGGTAAGGTCACTTTTTACCCCGTAAACCCCCTTAATTTTTTCAATTTTCTTCATTAATTTCTTAGTAATTTTTTCTAACATTTTAAAAACATCACCCTTGACCACAATTTCAATAGGACTTGATGTTTTAAATAGAGATTTAAACATACTTTCAGCTAAAATATATTCTATCTGAGCATTCATCAGGTTTTCCTGTTGTAGCTTTTGTTTTAACCGATAAATTACCTCTTTAGTTTCTTTCTTTTTCTTTGCTTTTAAATCTACAATGATTTGCGACTGGTGCATCCCTAAATTCTCCAGATGCTTTTCCCAGGAGCCCACACTCACAGTAACATTTTTTATTTCCGAAAAGGTACTTAATATCTTTTCAATTTTCCCGGTTACCAAATCAGTCACTTCTAATTTCGTTCCCACCGGCATATTCACTTTAAGCATAAATTGTCTCTGGTCTATTTTAGGCATAAACTGCCTTTCTACCATTAACAGGACAACTACACTACTCAGGAATAAGAGAATTATTAAACCGAAAGATTTCTTTTTTTTAGTTAAAAAAAGCTTGAGCAGATTTTGCTGAATTTTTGTCCATCGGGGAAGTTCGCGTAAAGGAATAATTGAACTACTCACAACTAATAAACGGGGAATTAAAGTCATTGCTACTATTAAAGAAACAATCAGGGAAAAGGTTATGGTAAAAGATAATTCCCTAAACAGTTGTCCGGGTATACCGGAAACAAAAGCCAGCGGTAAAAACACGGCTATGGTAGTCAGTGTAGAAGAAAAAATTGCTCCGATTACTTCATTGGTTCCGTCAATAGTTGCCTGTTTGATTTCTTTTCCTGCCTGCCTGTGTCTTAGAGTATTTTCAATAACTACAATGGCATTATCCACCATCATACCTATTCCTAAGGCTAATCCGCCTAAAGACATCATATTTATACTAAACCCTTTAAAATACATCAGGCAAAAAACAGCCATTATGGAAACAGGGATAGAAAAAGTAACGATTAATGATTTACGCCAATCCCTAAGAAAAAACAGCAATACCAGAAAAGCTAAAATACCGCCGTTTAAAGCCGCATTCCTGGTTCCCTGAATAGAATTTTCAATAAATGAAGACAAATCATAGATGATTTCCATTTGTATATCTTTGGGTAAAATCTTTTTAAGATTGTTTATTTCCCGGCGAATTTTTTTAGCGGTCTTAATCGTATTGGCTGCAGGTTGTTTCTGAATGGATAAAGAAATATTCTCCTGGCCATTAAAACGGGAATAACTCTCCCTTTCTTTCAAAATTTCTTTAACCTTAGCTACCTGGGACAATAAAATAAGATGGTGTTTATCCTTAGCAATAACAGTCTCTCCTATTTCGGAAATCTCCTTGAATTCACCCATTGTCCGGGTAAGATATTGATAAGTTTTTTCATCTGTAGTTCCCGCCGGATAATTGAGGTTGGAGTTTTTCAGCGATTCTACGATAGAAACAATAGAAATTTTACATGCTTTCAGCCGCCCCTGATCAACCTCTACGGAAATCTCCCGCTCCCGTCCCCCGGAAATACTTATCGAAGCCACCCCTTCTATCTTTTCCAGACGGTCTTTAATTATTCCTTTGGAAGTCTGCAATAATTCGTAGGATGAAAGGTTTCCGGTAATACTGATAATCATTGCCGGCATAGCAAAAGGGTCTAATTTCATAATCAACGGTTCTTCCGATTCCTGAGGTAACTTTTCTTTTATTAAATCGATTTTTTCCCTTGCCCCCAGGGCAGCAAAATCCATATCCGTTCCCCATAAAAATTCCGCAGTTACCAGAGAGAGCCCTTCTTTAGAAACGGAATTTATCTTTTTAACATTTTTTACCGTAGCTAAAGCTTCCTCTACTGATTTGGTAATTAAATTTTCTATTTCTTCGGGTGCGGCATTGGGATAATTAGTAATTACGGTTAATTGGGGATAGGTTAGAGGAGGAAATAATTCCTGGGGAAGTTTGGCAAAACAGATAAACCCTACCATTATTACAGCCAAAAAAAACATAGTGGTAGTTACCGGCCTATTTACGGAAAATTCAACAATTTTCATTTATTTTTCGCTTATGGTTTGTATTCTTTGATTTCTATTATCTCTAATTTAGTTCCTTCTTTTAAGTTATTTGTTTTCTCCGCAATTACTAATTCTTCTGCGGATAAACCGGAAATCACTTCTGCATAATCATCAGTAACATAATTTAATTTTACTTCTCTTTTTTTAGCTAAATCTCCGTCAGCAATATAAACACAAAATCCCTGTGCAGTTTCCTCAAGTGCACCGGTAGGAATTACCAGGGCATTTTCTTTTTGATAAATAAATATTTTCACCCTGGTAAACATTCCCGGCAGAAGAAGCCGTCCGCTATTGGGTAATTCCACTACAACATTTTGGGTTCTGCTCTTCCCCTTTATCAAAGGAGAAATATTACTTACCTTACCCCAAAATTCTTTTTCCGGATAAGTATCTACTTTAACCCGCACCTTTTGCCTTAATCTTATCTTTTCAATATCCCTCTCAATAATACCTATTTCTACTGCCATTTCTTCTATATCCACTAAAGTAGCAACCTTTATATTAGGAGTAATAAACTCCCCGATTTCCCCTTTTTTATCACCGATAAATCCGTCGCGGGGAGCATAAAGACAGGTTTTTTTCAATTCTAATTTAGCAATTTCCGCATTTAAACTCACTTCTTTTAACTTCGACTTCACAATCGCACCCAATTCGTAAAGTTTCTGAGCTTGTTCCAATTCAATCTCGGCTTGCTTCAATTTAAGATATAAGTTTCTCTGGTTTAATCGGGCTAAAAGATCCCCTCTTTTGACCTGCTGCCCTTCGCTAATATATAACTCTTCTATTTTTCCTTCTTTTTCAAAACGCAGTTCAATCTGGCTTCGTCCTTTAATATCTCCCATTGCCGACAGGGTATCGGAAAAATTTACCCGTTTAACCCTAAACAAATTAACAGCTAACTTTCTTTCTCCTAAACCTCCCCCACCCCTACTGAAGCCTTCTCCTCCACCTTTAAAACATTTACCTATTTTATTCATCCCAAAAATAAAGCATAATCCTAAAATTAAAATAGCAATAAGCACCAATTTCTTATTTTCCCTGCACCAATTAAAAAATGGTTGTTTATTCTTTTTGCACCATTCTATAATAAATTCTTTTTTTTCTCTTAATTTGTGTCGTTCACACCAACTAAGTACAGAATTTTTTATTTCCTTCAGAATATCTTTCCCATTATCTTTATCCATTTATTTCATTCCCTTTGGGCGACCAAGGCCGTCCCTACGCGTTGGGTAATTCTTGTCTTCTTTTTCTTTTTCATAGGGGTGGGCTTACCCACCCTTTGGACATCTTCCATTTCTCCTGGGCGACCAAGGCCGCCCCTACGCGTTTTGAGTTACCCCTATGTGACGATACCAATAATTTTAGAATTTTTTTATTCCCATAGACTTATTTAAATCAGCTAAAGACAAATGATAAAAACTTAAAGCATCGTTATGGGCAATCTTTCCTTCGGTTAATCTCATTTGTCCATTTATTACTTCCGAAATCGCTATTAAATTTAATTTGTTCTTCCCTTTTAAAATTTTAACCTCTTCCCTGCAAAATTCAATTTCTTTCAAAGCAGCTTCCACCTGAAGTAATGCTTTTTGATAATTGAAATAACTTTTTTTGACCTCAAAAGAAAGGGCTTTTTCCGCCTCTCTGAGTTTACTGGTTGCCTTCAGGAAACTTACAACCGCTTCTTGCTTTTTCGCACCAAGAGACAAATTATCTAATAAAGAAAGAGACGCCGTCCCTGTTTTTGAATCAGTTCTACTACTCTGTCCAAGTTTAGGACTGGTTTTCCCTTCATTATAAGTCCCACTCATTGTGTTGGCCCCTAAAGCCTTACTTAGTTTAAGTCCTACCGACCAATCTTCTTCAAATTTAAATTCTTCATTTTTGTAGGCACTGCCTGATTTTCCATAAAATCCGGTAAAGTCAACCTTCAATCGTCCACCGCTTTTGGCAATTTTTTCTTCGTGTTTAGCATATTCTAAATTAAGTTGTGCGAGAAATATTTCTACTCTATTTTCAAACGCCCAGGCAAAACATTCATCCAGATTAATCTCTGATTTTTTAAATTTAAGTTTGGAAAAAATTTCCAAAGGTATATTTTCTTTTAGATTCATTAATTGTCTGAGTTCCAACAAGGCTAAGGAAACATCCTTTTGAGTAGAAACCATCTGATAATAAATTTTATTCTTCCGGGATTGCACATTTAATAATTCCAGCTTAGTAACTAAGCCGGCATGATACTGTTTTTCTACCAGACTTAACATTCGATTAGTAACACTTAATAATTTTTTCTCTTCCATAGCATTTAATTTTGTCTTTACTGCATTGGTATAAACTTTTTCTAATCCATAAACTAAATCCAGCCTGCATTTTAATTGTTTCTTTTGCGCTATTTCCAGGTTTATTTTTGCCTGTTTAAAAAGAGAATTAAGCTTTCCGCCATGGTATATTACCTGCCCTAATTCTATTCCGTATACCTCTTCTTTAAAATCCGGTATACCGGATTCCCTATCCGCTTTACCTTTTGTTTCCTCTACTTTTCCTGATAAAGAGGGCATCAAATTTCTGCGGGCTTCTCTCAATTTTAATCTGGCTAACTTAACCTCTTCTTCGGCTATTTTCAAGGGGAAATATTCTGATTCGGCTATCTGATAGCATTCCTCCAGCTTCATCCCTTTAGCAATTAGCTCTCCCTTCGCTACAAAAAAAACGGTTAATATTATCCCTACTTTTATTGTTTTTCTTATTCCTATCCACATTTTTTATATTTACCTTTGTTTAATATATTTTTTATTATACTACATAAAATTAAAAAATATCAATACAAAACACGAAAACAGTTCCTTTGGGCGGCCAAAGCCGCCCCTACGCGTTTTGAAGTTGCCCCCACACGTTGGGTAATATTCGTCCTCTTCTTCGTTTTCGTAGGGGTGGCTTACGCCCACCCTTACAATTTGCCTATCCTCATGAAAATGGGGAATGCGAAATCTAAAATGTTCTTAAAATATCACATTGAACTTTAACATTAATTGCAGTCCGCCGATTTATCGGACTGCCCAATAAATTGGGCAACTACAAACAAATTTGAACAGCCATTTTTCTGGGCAAGCATTAATTACTCAATTTATCCATCCTTCATTGCAAATTGCCTTAAATCCACAAAATGCACACTCTTTTTTTTCACTTATACTATACTCACTTCGAGCAATTTGGGTAATTATCCTTTCTGCTTTTTCCAAAATTTCTTCCTCAGGTTTTATTTCCAAAGAAATCCCTTCTCCCTGACGCAAAGAATAAAGGGTT
>CBDUZB010000070.1:0-8269 GCA_965371605.1 uncultured bacterium | reverse complement strand
AACCAGGCTGTCGTTTGGCCTGAACAGCACGATTAAATTGACTTTTATAAAAATCCCTCCCTCCTATCATTACTCTAATCTGGCCTGTTTGAGGATGGATAGCTAAAAGAGCCCCCTGAACAGGAGGAATTTCTTCCATCTCTTCCGCCAACTTATCTTCTTCCTTATTTTGTTGCTCAATTTGTTTCTTTTTTTTCTCATCAAAAGCGGAAAGAGCTTTATCTACTACTTCTTCCGCTTTTTTTTGCATTTCTAAATCCAGGGTAGTAAAAACACTTAACCCCCCTTTATATAGAACATTGTAACCGTATTTAGGCTCTAATTGCTGACGAATATATTCAATAAAATAAGAGGCATATTTTCCTGATGATAAAATTTTTTCGGTATTTATCGGATATTCATTAGCCTTTATTTTCTCCTCCTTTGTAATAAAACCTAATTTTTCCATACGATACAAAACTATAGCTCTACGCCTTTCTGCCAGCTCCAGCGATCTAAAAGGAGAATATCTGTTAGGTGCCCGGGGAAGCCCTGCTAATAAGGCACATTCGGGTAAATTTAAATCCCGGATATGTTTGCCAAAATAAATTCGTGCCGCTGATTCCACTCCATAAGCACCGTATCCAAAATAAATCTGATTTAAATACATCTCTAATATTTCTTCCTTGGTATATTTATGCTCCAATAATAAAGCAAACATAAGTTCCTTTATTTTTCTCTGCATAGTCCGTTCCCGAGTTAAGAAACAAACTTTAGCCAACTGCTGAGTAATAGTACTACCCCCCTGTACTATATGGCCGGCTTTTATATTAAAAAACATCGCACTTGCGATACGAGGCAAATATACTCCCCAATGTTTAAAAAAATGAGTATCCTCAATGGCAATAATGGCGTTTTGCAAATCCACCGGTATTGCGGAAAGAGTTACTGTAGTTCTTCTTTCGGTAAATAATTCGCGAATTAATCTACCTTCTATATCATAAATTTTAGTAGTTAAACTCGGTTGATACCGCTCCAACATTTTTAAAGGAGGTAATTCCCGTAAATACCTTTTAAACAACGTTATCCCGGAAACATAAAAAATAATTAAGCAGGAAAATAAAATAATACTAACCGTTTTCCAAACAAAAACCTTCTTTTTCTCCATCATTCCCCCAAACTAAAATTAATTTTTACCAACTTCCCGCATTGTCTTCTCCCAATCATAAATCTCCTATCCCCCTTTTTCAAAGGGGAAAAGATTGTCTTTTTTCTTTTGCCATTTGCTATTCGCCATTCGCAGTCTTTTATCTGTTATCTGTTGTCTATGGACTATTTTTTCAAATTCCCAATTCCCAAGTTCAAATTTTTTTACTTTTTGTCTTTTTTTGTAGTTAACTAATAACTCATAACTGTCGTTTATTTGTTATCTATGGACTATTTTCTTTGCCGTTGTCCTATCTTTTTTTTTCAATTCAACCAATCTAAACCAATTAAACTTTCTTTTAACCGTCTTTTATCTTTTATCTGTCATCTGTGAACTGTCTTTTGCCATCCGCCATTTGCAATCCTTTATCTTTATCTTTTGTCTCTCAACCAATCTAAACCAATGTAACCAATTCAACCGTCTTTTAACTGTCTTTTGTCTTTATCTCTGTTTCGTCCGTCGTCTGTCGTCTTTCGTCTTTTATCTGTTGTCTATGGACTATCGACTGTGGACTATTTTACCCATGTGCCAGTACTAAACAAAATATTCCTTGCGGGTGACATTGATCAAGCACACGCGCACATTCATTTAAAGTGGCTGTTGTAGTACAAACATCATCTATTAGAAGCAACCAACGGCCTTTAAATAACTGCGGATTCCTTACTTTAAAGGCGTTTTCAACGTTTTCTTTTCTTTGTTTTCTATTTAAATTAAATTGAGGAGAAGTCTTTTTTATTCTAACCAGATTATTGACAATTTGCGGTTTAGCAAAATGTTTACCAATTTTTTTAGTTAACAAATCAACCTGATTAAATCCTCTCTTTTTTTCATTAGATTTAAACAAAGGAACCGGCACTAAACAATCAATTTGTCCTAAATCCACTTTTTCATTTATATAAGTAACCAATAGTTTTCCTAATGGTTGTTGTAAAATTCTTTTTCCTTTATACTTAAAAGAATGGATGCATTCCCTCATAATTCCTTCATACAAGGAACAAACATATATCCTTTCAAAATAGTATTTTATATTACGGCATTGACTACACAAAAAACCGGTTTCTTCATTTTTACCGCACTTATGACAATACGGTTCTTGCCTATATTTAATTTTTTCCAAACACTCCTGACAAAGCCCTCCCTCATTAATTAAATCCTTCCCGCAGCCCACACAACTTACAGGGAAAAAAATATTTAAACAATAATTTGATATTCCCTTTAATTTTCCCTTCATCTCTTCTCGCTTATTCCTGAAGCGGCAAACCAGCCATCTATAGTCCTTTTAACTATATCCTTGGCTAATGATTTTACAATTATATCTTGCGCTTCGCTTTCCGTAAGAGAATTACCTCCTCCCCGGGCAACAACAAAATAATCTGTCTCCGCAGTCATTCTTTTTTCCACCCAGAGCATTTTATTTGTAGCCGCATCTTTAAGCCCTATATTTACCCAAACCCATAATTTATATTCCTGAGCAATATAATTTTCATCAAAAGAAAGAGGTTGTAAAATATATTTGCTAATTTCTCCTAACAACACTGCATCCGCTGTATCCAAATTAACTACCCCTACTCTTCTATCCTGTAAAAATTCTTTAACTACTTCATCAGTCAACTTTCTGCTTATTAATAAATTTCCTGTTTTATCTACAAATTGCCGGACACTAATTTTTCTAATGTTTTCCGGCAAAACAGAAAGAGCAGGTGTATAACCACATCCAAAAACAAAGATAATTAACACAACCGAAAAATATAAATAATATTTTTTCATAATTCTTTTACCTCCTCTTTTTTCTAAAAAATAATCGACAAATCGGCTGACAGACTTATACTCCAATAATCATCTTCTTTTTTCTTTCTGTTCTTAAAAGAGCTTCCTCCCATACCCAGAGTAATTTTTAAATTCTCACTGGTGTCATAGGTACAATCAACACTTACAGAATAAGTATCCGTGTTATCCCGTTTATCTTCTATGCCGCTTTTTCTTTCGTGTTTAATGAGAGAATCTACCACTAAACGATTTTTCAAATGCAATCCAATAAAAGGAATTATAAAATCCTTTGCAGTAACATCCACATAAATTTTCAAACTGGAAGAACGGGTTGTTATCTCTTTGGTTTTTGTTCCTACTTCATTTGTTTCTTCTTCGTCTGTATGTTCATAGCGCGGACTAAAGCGCCACTTATCTAAAAGGACACTTACCTGTACACCTGTTTCCCGATTAAATCCGTTCTTGGTTGTTTTATCAACATCCTTAAGAATATTTATAGTTTTATTACGCCTGTCATCATAATCAATAACCACATCATATCTGGTAAAAAGATCAAACCGTAAATCCCCGCCATATGTTTTACTAATATCTCTGGAAACATCCTTTGTTTCTATTGTTTTATGAGAATAATTAATCGCAAGTTGGGAATCACAAATAATTTTACTATCCAGACTAAAAAACTTTTCTATATCTCCGATATTCATAGTTAAATCCGGCCAAATTTTAGTAAATATTTTCAACCCAGTATCGGTAATTTCCCTATAATCGTCAATTTCAGTATAGTTGACTGTAGTCTCCATAGTCCTTAAAGGGCCAAAAGCATTATTCAAATCCAGTGAACTAAACGGCCTCCAACGATTGTTAGTTTTCCGGGTACATCGATTAGAAAAACTTTTGGTTGTTGCTCCGTCAAAAATTAATTTATCCTTTTCTCCCAGCAACCGTAATCCATCCCAGCTACGCCACCTGTTTCTTGCTTCTTCTTTCTCTCCTTCATCTAATCCCGCTTCTTCCACATCATAGGAGTCGCCTGTTTCTACCTTATAGCTAGTATTCGTAGTTAAAGAATGAAGAGGGGTTAAACCCGGAAAAAGATTTTTAAACATTAAAGAATAATTTAACTGCCCGTCACTATTACGGCTTATTGTTTCTATTTCACCCGTACGAAAATCATATGACCCCGAAGAGTTTATTTTATAATTAAACGATGGAGCCAACCAGGTAAAAACTTTTAGATTAGAATCAAAGCTGACTGTTTGAGCACGGTATTTATCCTTTAAATCTGTATCAGATTGCTCATTATTCTCCTCTTTGGCCTTAATTACTTCCCGAGAATAATAAGGATTAAAAGAAAACCCTTTCCAAAATTTAAAAGGCAACCTTGCAGAAAAATTTTCAGTCAAGTCCCGATAATTATTACGATCAATCGCAGTAGAGGTTGTTTCTTCAACCACATAATTTTGACTTCTATAGGTAACATCTATTGCTGTCGGCAATAAATTTACTTCCCATGTTTTAGGCATATAAAAAGAATATTTCGAAGGGACATTATAATCTAACGAACCCTTTCGAGTAATAATATCCTTTCTTTCCTGAAGAAGTTCGGATCTGGCGTGATTTTCAGCATAATTAATTTTTAAAGTAGGCCAGCGCGGCACCAATAATTCCGCACCACCTTCTCCAGAGAAACTTTCAACCTTCCCTTCATCAAAACTACTATAGGGTGTATCATAGGCTGAAGGGGTTAGTGTTTCCTGATGATTCCCACTGAAAGAAAGAGGTAAAAATTTAAAACGGGTAACCTCAATTCCGGCAGATTCCGATTTAATTTTCTGCCCGGAAGTAAGGCTTCGGGTACTAATTAAATCCTGTTGAGAACTACCGGTTGTAATCGTTTCAAAATCAGCATCTATATCTTTATGGTTAGCATGAGCATTAAACCATCCCGGCAATTCAAAATCCACAGCTGATTTCCATGCTACACCTTCTTTTTTTTCTATTCCGTCTACAAAAATATCATTCACCCAGATTTCCCCATCGGTAATCTTACTTCCTGTGTTATTCCTTACTCCTATTTTTATCTGCATGATGTTATTTAAATGAGGATTACCCTCATACCCCGTAAAGCCATCGGGAATACCATTTTTGTCTTCATCTTTATTTAAATGAATAGTACAAACCTTCCAGCCTGTCCAATTTATTGTTTCGGCATATTCATAATAACTAGTATCATTTGCCCCAAGCTGAATATAAAAAGTCGCATTTTTTTCTTTACTGCCATACAGAAAAAATTTTATTTTTTTATATTTTGAATAATCCTGTGCCCGGCTAAAAGTTGTTTTTGTATAAGCGGCTGTACTTGCATTTAAAGTATAACTCAAAGAAAGTGCTTGCTCTTTTCTTTTTTCGGTTACCGAAGAACGATAAAGATTTTCATATTCACTATTATTGGTTATATCTTCGTATTCCGCATCATCTTCATTATTTATGGCTTTTACTGTTAAATATTCCCCGTCTATTGTCTCAAAAGAACCTTCTTCCTTCACTCCTTTATCCCATTTTGTCCCTACGATTCCAATAGAGCTAATTTTCATCGTTCCACTTTTTACTCCTGCATCCTTATTCCTTATGGTTAATCTTATGTGTTTAATTGCTGCCCATTGATTCTCATCTACAATATCAAGAGGTATTTTTATCAGATTCCATCCTGTCCAGTCAATAATTCGCTTATAGAAATTACCGGAACTATTTTTATCATCTAACACATTATCCCCATCTAAATCCTGGGTATCTATCTTTCCATTATTCTCCCCAATAAAAGTAATGCTTCCGTCCGGATGAATAAATGGCCATCCAATGTCCTCTCCTTCACCTAAAATACCATCATTATTAATGTCTTCTGTTTTGGGCACCCCCCCTATAACCCCGGATCCGTCAGCATTTTCATTAATCCCGCCCAGACTAATTTCTAATTCTTCCCCTTCACCTTTTCCATAAATACACATTTCCAAAAACATTTTTTTAGAATAATCTGCCCCCACTTGAGAAATCGGATAAACAATAGAAGCTTCTTCATCAAAACTTTTCAGGTTATAGTTAAGATTTATAACCTCAACCTCTTCAGACTCTCCCACCTCCTCCAGCCAATTAGGATTGGTTTTTTCTACTATTTCCCTACGCTTGACATCTTCATTCTCCCAGCTAAGGGCCCCCTTTAAAGTAACTGCTTCCTCAAAAGGATTACTGCTTAACTGCCAAAAATCCTTCTCCAAAGGAACACTGCTCATCAATTTTGCCCCTTCCATATTATCAATCATTGCCTTGCCAAATAAATTAGGATTAAATTGACTCTGAGCAATTTCACCGGATATAGTCGTCTTTAACGGAAATTTTTCATGCTCAATCCTAACCCTGCTATCAATATCTACCACTAAAACGCTTTGAGGGGTAGAATAAACACTGGGAACAGTAGAAGATTTATCAGTTCCGCTCCAAATAACAGTAGACCCAATAAAAAAAGGGTCAGTATTTTCCCCATACTGCAATCTACTTCCCACTAAAGTTTGCTGCGATTGACCTCCAAAAGGAGAATATTCATAAGTAATCTCAATATTAGTATCCTCATCTATTTCTTCTTCATTAAAAAAAGTTATGAACCCTGACTCATAATCAATCATATAATCTCTGTCTTTTTGAAGTAATTGACCGTTCATTACTATTCTCTCACTGTTTAAAACAATATCGGGGCGTAAAATATAAGTCTTTACCCTGTATTTATATTCTACATAAATAATATACTGGTGCTCCCGGCTGGATTCATTTTTATTATAGACAGATTCAGAAAAAGGTTTTCCTTCGTTAAATTTTAGAATTCCCAAATCATAATCTATTTCATGTTGATAATCAGTTAAGTTTTGTTCTTCGCGGGCTAAATTGAGAATTTTTAAAACAAAATCTCCTTCATATTTCTTTATGATCTTAGTGCTTCCCAAATTGTAATAATTTTTAAGGTCGTAATCCAAGGTATCCTCTTCGTCTTTTATTATTAAATGCTGATCACTATTTCCACTACTTGCTTTCACTCCGTTTATATCTTCATAATCAATTATAATTATATAATTCAAAGAAATGTTTTTTCTAAAGGTAACGATTCCTTTGTCGTAATCAATCGTATAATCCTGTCCCCGAAACTGTTTATCAAAAAATCCATTATAAGTTGTAGTGCTATTCCATACTTTTGCTGTTATTTCTTTGTTTATTGTTTCCGATGGGGGGGTAGTACCATCTTTAAAATCAATCCATATTTCCTCACTTTCCCTTTTTACCTGAGAATGCTCTAATTTATAATATTTTCTTGTTGTGTAATTTATATCCTTAATTTCTTTTTTCTCAGAAGTGGTACCACCCTTAAATTTTTTTACTTCGGTTAATCCCTTTGTTCGTGAACCAATCGCCATTAACCCCAGGTGTTTATATTTGGCATCTAATTTAACCCCGAAAACATTTTTATTGTAAGAAACAAACTCCGTAGAAGGCAAAGAAAGCATTATATCACCAAAAGCTGCCTGCTGAACAATTTCACCCGGATCCCCTTTATAAACTACCGATATATCCCGTTTGTCTTCTTTCGTGTCATCATAATCAACATTAACCGTAACCTTTCGCCCTACTTTCCCTTTTATGCGGACCTGTAATTCCTGCTCCATTTCCACATTGGCCCCTTCAGATTTAGAAATATTGGTAGTATCTTCTTTTTTATTAGGATACTTTGTCCATTCTGCTTTTACCCTAATTTTTTTTCTTCCTGAAATGCTCAACTGAGACTCGTAAGGAAAGGCTATGTCGATTAGTCCTTCATCTTTTTTAGGTTCTTCGTCTGAAAAAGAAGGTTTTTCCTCTAATTCATCTTCCTCTCTTTTAAAAAAAATACCTTCTTCCTTTTTTTCTCTCATTCTGTTCCATTTTTCTTTATTAAAATCCAAAAAATCTCTTCCTTCTAAAAAATTATTAAAATCAACGGTTTCATCTAAAAATTTCTCCTCCGGCAAAAAAAGAGTTTCGCCTTCAGGAATTAAAGAAATATTATTTTCTCCGGCAAAAATAAAATTTATATTAACAAAACCCGCAAAAACAAAACAAAAAAATAAAATCTTTATTTTTTTCAATTTTCCTCTTTTTTCAAAACATTCACCTATTTTTATAGTATCTTTTTATATTGATTATATCTTTTTTTGTTTTTCAATGCAAACAATTTGTTCCATTAAGTAGTGTCAAGATTTATTCTGACTTTCATTTTAAGCACACTCCTTTTTTATA
>CBDUZB010000069.1:0-8291 GCA_965371605.1 uncultured bacterium | reverse complement strand
AAGAAAAAACTATTAATTTTTTTATTTTAATCCCAGTGATTTGGATTTATCAGTAGAAGATAAGGTGCTGGTAGAAACGGAAAATGGCCTTGAATGGGGGGAAGTAGTAGAATTAGAAAAAGTATTAGAGAAAAAGAAAGAAAAAATAAAAAATATTGTAAGGAAAGTGAATGAGTATGACTTTAAAAAATTAAGAGAAAATAAAATAAAAGAAAAGGAAGCGCTTAGGAGTTGTTCACAAAAGGTGGACGACAGAGAGGTAAAGATGAAATTGACCGGTGTGGAATACACTTTTGACCGAAATAAGCTCTTTGTGTATTATACTGCGGAAGGAAGAATTGATTTTAGGGAATTGATTAAAGATTTAGGGTATCTTTTGAAAAGTCGTATTCAGATGGTTCAAATAGGGGTGAGGGATGAAGCCAAAATGTTGGGTGGTTTTGGTTCTTGCGGACGAGTGCTTTGTTGTAAATCTTTTCTTCAGGATTTTAAGCCGGTAGGTATCGAAATGGCTAAGGAACAAAATTTATCTTTAAATCCCAACAAAATATCAGGGGTATGCGGCCGATTAATGTGTTGTTTGGCCTATGAATATAAAAATTATAAAGAAATGAAAAAGAAATTGCCTAAAAAAGGGTTGAAAGTAAAAACCAGCCAGGGGGAAGGGATAGTAAAAGATGTAAATATCTTTACAGAAGAAATTACCCTTGATTGTGGGAAAGGTGTTTTTAAAAAAGTTCCTGCCAGTGAAGTTCATGTTGGTATTTTAGACAAATTCAAATTAAGTAAAAACAAATAGGCATCTGAATTTTAAAACAAGGATAAAAAAAGAAAGTGAATAAGAAATTTTATATTACTACTCCGTTATATTATGTTAACGATATTTTGCATATTGGGCATGCGTATTGTACTGTAGCAGTGGATGTATTGGCACGTTTTAAAAGATTAAAGGGAGAAGAAGTTTTTTTCTTAACGGGTACTGATGAGCATGGACAAAAAATAGAGCAGGCAGCAAGGTCAAAAGGGGAAGAGCCGCAAGTGTGGATAGATAGGATTGTTGAGGAAGATAAAAAACTATGGAAGAGATTGAATATCTCTTATGATGATTTTATTCAAACAACCCAGGTGCGGCACAAAGATACGGTACAGGCTGTTTTTACTAAACTTTATGAAAAAGGGGATATTTACAAGGGAAAATATGAAGGATGGTATTGTGTTCCCTGTGAAACTTTTTGTTTAGAAGGGCAATTGGTAGAAGGTAAATGTCCGGAATGTGGGCGGCTCACGGAAAAAGTTGCTGAGGAAAGTTATTTCTTTAAATTGTCTGAATATCAGGAAAGGTTATTAGATTATTTTAATAAAAATCCTCATTTTATGATGCCGCCATCCCGACATGCAGAAATGATTAATTTTGTGAAAAACGGGTTGAAGGATCTAAGTGTAAGCAGATTGGGTACTAAGTGGGGAATACCGGTACCGTTTGATTCTAAACATACTATTTATGTGTGGTTTGATGCATTAATAAATTATATTACTGCCGTTGATTATCTTAAAGAAGGCGAGAAGTTTAAAAAATTTTGGCCTGCTGATATTCATCTGGTAGGAAAGGAAATATTCAAATTTCATGTAATTATTTGGCCGGCGATGTTAATGGCTTTGGATATAGAAATTCCCCGTAAGGTTTTTGGCCACGGATGGTGGACGGTAGAAGGAGAGAAAATGAGTAAGTCCAAAGGGAATGTTGTAAATCCCCATCATATAGTGGACGAATTCGGAGTAGATGCTTTTCGTTATTTTCTTCTGAGGGAAGTGCCGTTTGGGTTGGACGGTGATTTTTCAAGGGATTCTTTTATCAATCGCTATAATGCTGATTTAGCCAATGATTTGGGTAATTTGCTCAACCGGACATTAGTTATGCTGGAAAAATATTTTGAGGGGATTATTCCTGTCCCTGAAAGTAAAGAAAAAACAGATGATGATTTAATAAATCTTATCCAAAAACTTCCTTCTAATTTGGATGTATCGTTGGAAAGATTGGAATTTCATTCTGCTTTTTCTTATATCTGGGAGATAGTGAATTTTGCCAATAAATATATTGATAAGACGGCTCCGTGGAAATTATTTAAGGAGAATAAGGAAAGATTACAAACAGTTATTTATAATCTAATAGAGGCTCTACGAATAGTTTCTTTGGCGATTGCTCCCTTTATGCCCGAAACGAGTGAAAAAATGGAAAAACAATTAGGACTTTCTCATCAGAAATCTTTTGAGTCAATGACCTGGGGCGGGATTAAATCCGGGAATAAAATAGAAGTAAAAGATAGGGAACCATTATTTCCCAGAATAATTAAACCGGAAAAGTAGTTTTTATAAGGTGCGATATTTAGTTCAATTCGACTACAGAGTTTTTGTCAGCATAAACTCCCTTGAAGGGAAGTGGTTTGCTGCTGGGTAATTAATTGCCGATAATGTTTTAAAAAATATAAATTTGATTGGTTATGAGGTTTTTTTAATGAAAGATAAAAAAATAATTTTAAATTTTATTTTGGGATTGGTTGTTTTAATGCTCAGCATCTCCGGTTTTTCTATCGGGAAATATCTTTTTAATCTCAAAGGCCATCGTAAGTCAACTTTGAGCGAAGCTAAAAAAACAAGTATTCCTTCTGTCAACTGGGAAAATAAAACAGAAAAAATGTCTAATAAAAAAACTAAGGAATTAAATTTCGCTAATTTTGTTAGTAAGAAAGAGGAATTATCAAAGAAAGACGTAATTTCAATTTCTAAAAAGAAACAAATCGCAAAAAAAACAAAGAAAAGAGAAATAAAAATACCTGTAATAGCTAAGGAATTAATCGTAGATGATTTTGACCGGAAAAAGTATTTAAATAGTTTGGGGGAAAATAGCGGAATATTTTCAGGCGGGGGGGGTGTGTGTGAACGGGTTTTTTCTTCCGATGAGTTTTTTCCTATAGGTTATTCATTAAGGCTGGATTACGATGTAAGTATCGAAAGGTCTTATGCCGGTTTATGGAGTGGGTTGGGAGGAATTAATTTAATCTCCTATGACTATTTATCTTTTTGGATGAAGGGATTACAGGGGAGGGAATCGTTTAGGGTAGAAATTAGTGATGGTATAAATAATGTAGGGGTTTCTGTGCGGGAGTTCTTATCGGAGAAAGGGAATTCTTCCTGGCGGAAAGTTTTTATTCCTTTAAAATCCTCTTTTAAGGGTATTAATTGGGAGAAAATGAAAGGAAATCTTACTTTTACTTTTGAATATTTCGAGGGAATTCCTTATAAAAGTACAGTGTTTATTGAACGGATAAGTTTTGTAAGTGAGAAAAAAAAATAAAATAACTCCGGATAATTTTAACGGTTATTCTTTCATTCCGGCTTATGAGTAGGAACGGATAAAGTTGGGCATTTAGACTTCCCAAAGGAGCTGAAGTAATCTTGATTGAGGTGGTACTTTATGGGATTACCTTGCCTTGGAGTATTGTTTAAGGATTCGTCTCAATTGCATTGAATGGGCAATTCTGTAGAATTCTAAAAATATTTAGTAAGAGGAGGGAAGTAAACATGCAAATAATTTATCATGTTATGGTTTTTATTTTGTCTATGTGTGCTCTTGTTTTGTGGTTTTGGTTGAGAAAAGCAAATAGAAGAGCCGCTACCAATTTGAATAAACAAAGTGTGGGAAGTATAGAAAATTATTTGGAAAAAATAAACAAAACGATGGAAAATGTAAATAGTAAATTTTGGGAATATGATGGTTATTTAACTAATATCCAAAGGACCGTTGAAGAAGAACGGCGGGAAATCATAAAATTATTAGAAAAAATAACCAAGTTAATAGAAAAGGAAAGAAGGGAAAACAACTATTCTTTTCCTAAAGAAGACAAGCTTTTAGTTTCTGAATTAAATCAAAAAGTAGGTGATTTAGAAAGTAAGTTGAGACACTATTCTCAAAACGGAGGAATTTTATAATACTTAAAAAGTGGATGAAATAACCGGATGAAAGAAAAAATAAAAAAAAATAGTTTAATAGTTATCTGGGTAATACTCAGTTTAATTATACTCGTAAACGGAATCTTTTTTTTATTAGGAATAATAGATTTGTTTAAACGAGTTATTCCCTTTTTGAAAGTTCCTTCCATTGCTCAAATAGAAAAAAAAATTCCTGCTAAAAAGAAACAGAAAGGTGGAAAAAAGCCTAAGGAACCTGTTAAGGAATTGAGGAAAGAAAGTATAGTAGAAAAAGAAAAAGTGCTTAAAAAAGAAATTAAACCTAAAAAAGAAATTAAACCTAAAAAAAAGGTTGAACTAAAAAAAAAGGAAACCAAACCCGGAAAAAAAATAGTCGATACGCTGCTTGTAAAGAAAAACAAAATAGTTAAAAAAAAATCGGAAGTTTTATTTTTAAATAATTTTGATAATAATACAACAAAAAATGATTTAGGTAAAAAGACCCGGTGTTTTAAAAAAGGAGGAGGAGTTTGTATTGATTCTTTTTACTATGACATGAATATTCCCAATACCTATAACGACAGGAGTGGAGAATATTCCTTGCGTTTGTCCTTTGATGTTTCTAAACCAGGGGATGTCAGTGGTTTTTCCAGTGATTTAAAAGGTGTGGATTTAAGTGGTTATCGATATTTATCTTTTTGGGTCCGAGGTGCGGAAGGGGGAGAAATTTTTAGTGTAAGAATTAGTGACGGTATAAAAGTGAGTGGAATTTCAATTAAACGGTTTTTCCCTAAGGGTTTATTTCTGTATTGGAGAAGGGTCGTAATTCCTTTAAACGTATTTAAAAATATAGAAAAATTGAATAAAATAAAAGGTTCCTTGAGCTTTGTTTTTGATTATAAAGTAAGCTCTGTTAGGCAGGGTGTGATTTATATCGATGAAGTTATATTTGAATAGGATGTAATTTTTTCAATTAAATTATGTTAAAGGAGGAGGGTAAATAGGGTGATAAAAAACTTACTTGTGGAAAACCAGGGGTTGATTTTTAGTGTTATGATTTTTATTTTAATTTTTTTTGTTGTTATGTTGTTGATTTGGCTTAAAAAAATTGCACGGGGAGGAGCTGCTTTATCTGTTCAGGGAGGGAAAGCTGTTTTAGGAAAGCACTTAAAGGAAGACATTAATAAAATACCGGACTTAGTCAAAGAAAATAAACGCATAAAACAACAAATAGAAGATTTAGTGAAAAAGTTGCGACACGAAGTGGAAAAAAGAAAAAAAGATAAAGAGGATATTGATAAAGAAAAAGAAGAAGAAAAAAAGAGGGTTAAAGAATCCCTCGGTGTGTTAATTAAAAAAATAGCATTTGTCGAGACTAATCAAAAAGGCATTGATTCATCCATAGAGACTTTGCAGAGTAAAAATGAAGACATGAGAGAGGATATAAACCATCTGGATAGTGGGAGCGTAGTTGCTGACGGGAGCGGTAGTAAAGAATTAAAACACGAAATCGATAGTTTAAAAGAGGAAATGAAAGCAAATCAAAAACAAATGGAAAATTGGTATAGGCTTTTTGAAAGTATCGATGCCGATATGGTAGAGATAAATAATAAATTGAGAGAATTAGAAAAAAACCCCGGGTAGTTGATGAGGTAAAAGTAATTGAAAGCATTTAATAAAAGGAAAATCATTAATTTTAAAATGGGTAAAAATTTACTTTTGGTTTTTATTCCGGTTATGTTTTTTATTGTAGGAATAAATAGTTTTGTTCTGGCTATGGGAAAGAGGCCTAAAGAGATTGAACCTCTGAAAAAGGAAGAAATCTATCTTCAAACTCCGGCTGTTGAACAGGATTCTGAATCGGTTGGTTTATATCTTTTTCTTATTTTAAATCAAAAATGTCCCGATCATTTTCAGAATTTTTCCGGGGAAGGAATTAATCCCTGGGTAAGATTATACAGTACAAGGTACTTGTATCCATGGGCAAAGGAGTTGGGAAATTGCCCGCGGACCCTTCATTGTATCTTTCATTTAGACTCCCTTTTAATAGAGGGGATAGGAGAATTAATCTCCGGAGAAAAAGAGGATATTTATCTTACTTTAAGTAAAAAGCCGGTTGTTGATTTAACAGAAGAGGATAAGGATTTTATTCTAAAGCATTTTTTTTACATTCCCAGACAGGTAAATCCGGATTTTTATAGCCGTTATAAAGAATTAAAATCCTTACCCGGACACCTTTATACTAATCAGGACTTTTTAGATTTGGAGGTTTTATTTGCTCTATCCTGGTTGGACCCCCAATTGCAGAAAGAATACCTGAATCAATATTTTAAAGGAAAAAATCGTTCATTTACCGAAAATGAAAAAATGAATGTTTTTGAAAAACAAATGGAAATGGTCCGTCAGGTTCTTCCCCGATTAAAGGATTTACAGGACAAAAAACGGATAGAAATAATGTCTACCCCATATCATGAAGTTATTTTACCGTTGATTTATGACAGCAATTTAGCCGGAATTTCCGATACCGTAATTAATTTTTCCTCCGAACATTTTTCTTATCCGGAAGATGTTCAAAGTCACTTAGCTAAGGGATTAATTACTTATGAGACGTGTTTTGGCTCGTATCCTACGGGCTTATGGCTGCCGGAGGGAGCAATAGCTGAAGAGGTATTTGGTTTTTTTAGTTCTTTCGGTATAAAGTGGATATTTGTAGAAGAAGATATTTTAAGAAAATCTCAGGAAGAGGAAAACTTATACCATTCTTATTTTTTTGGAAGAGAAAAAGATATAACCATTTTTCCTTTACACCGGGAAATATCGAGAAAGATAAATAATATTTATTTTTTACAGGGAGCGGAGAAAGCAAGTAAAAAGTTAGTTAGTGAATTATTTCGTATTAAAAAAAAGTTTAGGAAATCTGATCGCCAGCCGGAGATAGTAACGCTCAACCTGGAAGTAGATAGCGATTTTATTTTTAAATTAGATGAAGTGTTTTCCGAATATCCTGAATTGGTAACGACTGTTTATTCTAAATGGTTTGCCAATTATCCTTATTCAGGGCAATTGGATAATATAGAATGTGATTCGGAAAAAGGTGGTTTTTCTGCCTGGCTCGGGAAAGAAAGGCAAAATAGGGCATGGAATAATTTGGTTTATGCCCGTAAGGCAATAGAAAAATATAAAAATAGCGGTGAAGCAAGAATTAAGCGGTTGGATGAAGCATTTGAAAAAATATATACTGCCCAGGAATCAAAATGGTTTTTCTATTTTGGTCAGGATAAGGAAAAGATTGATTTAGATAAAGTAGAGCAGGAATACAATGATTTACTGGCGGGTGTTTATAAGAGTATGAGGTATAAGGTTCCCGACTACCTGTTAGTTTCTTCAACGGACACGGTAAATGTTGTAGATGCTGATCTTATCTTAAAAGTTTCCGACCCTTTGGAAGATGATAATGGTTGTGGTGATTATCTTTATCCCCTGAATGATATTTTTGTTCCGGGGATTTTTGATCTGGAAGAATTTTCAGTGAGAAAAGAGGAAAAATATTTTGTTTTAAGTATAAAATTAAATAAATTAGACAATCCATGGCAGTTGCCTTTGGGGATGAGTTTCCCTATAATTGATGTTTATATTGATTTAAATAACACCGTAAGAGCAGGAAGTACTTTTCTTCTACCGCAAAGAAATGCTTATGCTATGCCTAAAGATGCCTGGGAATATTGTATTACTATTAATGGGGAAACGCAGAAGATTTACAAAGCAGGAGTAGATTTAAAACCTGTTGAAGTTGCTGACCTTAAAGTGAAAATAAATCTTGACGAAAAAACAATAAATGCATACATTCCCAAGAGTTTTCTTCGCGGAAATCCAAAAAACTGGGGATTTATTCCCCTTGTTTTAAGCTATGATTATGAGTCTTTAGATAATGGCTGGAGAGTTAATGCAGTAAAGAAAGAAATTAGTCAGGGTAATTTTGGGGGGGGATTTTATGAGGAAAAAAATCCTAATATAATTGATGTGATTTTGCCTTCCGGTAAAGAACAGGAAAAAATACTGGGTGTTTATAAAAAAAAGCAGGCAGTGCAGATTCCTGCTTTGCGATGCAATTAAAAGTGTGAAAGGGGGATGAACTAATGATGAAAAAAGCGTGGTTGTTGATTCAGAAATTATGGAAAAATTTATTAATCGTAAGTATTGTTTTTATCTTTATTTTTATGCTTTGTAGATTTGGGAAACAGTGTATTTCCCCTTCTTTCTGTGCAGTAAAGCAACAGGTGGCCGGTTCTTCTAAAGATACGAATACTGTAGTTCCTTCGGTACTA
>CBDUZB010000068.1:0-8297 GCA_965371605.1 uncultured bacterium | reverse complement strand
AATAAAAAAACAAGTTGGAGTGCAAAGAATGAATATATTATCTTTTTTTATTTTCCTTTTGGTTTTTGTCTCATTCTATCTAGTAATACATTACTATGTTTGTGTGCGTATTATAAGCGGATTAACACTTACCCCTTTAGCCGGTACTTATTTGAGGCTTTTTTTCTTGTTTGCCGCATTATCTTTTGTGTTGGGAAAACTTTTAGGTAGATATTTTTCGCTTGATCCACTGGTTTATTTTAGTTCGGTTTGGATGGGAGTAATAGCAATTGCTTTTTCCCTTTTTCTCTTGAAAGATATCGCAGGATTATTTTTTATCCGTCACAACAAACTTTTAACTATCATTACGCTTATTCTTGTTTTTTTGATCAGCGCATTTTCTCTTTATAATGCTGCCGGCGAAGTAAAAATAAAAGAAATACG
Source organism: uncultured bacterium (assembly GCA_965371605.1). Classification (GTDB taxonomy): domain Bacteria; phylum CBDUZB01; class JAGLHV01; order JAGLHV01; family JAGLHV01; genus JAGLHV01. The sequence goes on along the minus strand of CBDUZB010000068.1, from coordinate 7,874 downwards.
CATATTAACAAAAAAATTACCATTAGGAAAATCAGAATTTTCAATTGTCCAATTATCTGATTTACATTTAAATTCTTTAACCTCTATCCAATGGTTAAAATCCATCATTGATAAAACAAATAAACTAAATCCGGATTTAATAGTTATTACCGGTGACCTGATAGATCAGGGTATACACAATTTCGAAAAATTACATCAGCCGTTGAAAGGATTAAAATCAAAATACGGAGTTCTGGCTATTACCGGAAATCATGAATTTTACGCCGGAGTCAATCATTTTTTAGAAATTGCTAAAAAATCAAATATTATTGTCTTAAGAAATGAAAAAATAACTATTGCCGATACAGTTGAAATGGTAGGTATAGACGATGAAACATCAGAGAGGTTTTCAGAAAAGGGCCCGAATTTAAAACAAGCAATGAAAGACTGTGACTTAAATAAGCCGGTTATTCTTCTCTCTCATCAACCAAAACACTTCCCGGAAGCAGTTAAAGCAGGTGTTGATTTACAATTGTCCGGCCATACCCATGCAGGACAAATCCCACCGATGGACTTAATAGTCTGGTTGGTTTTCAAATACCCCTGGGGATTATATCAATTTAAAAATTCTTATATTTATACCACTTGCGGCACAGGAACCTGGGGACCCCCTATGCGCCTTTTTTCCCGCTCGGAAATTGTAAAAATTACACTAGTTTCCGATGACAAAACCTAATCAAAAACATACCTTTTCCCGGTTTATTTCAGATTCTGTTTCAAAGAAGTGTTGAACATTCAAAACCAAAGTCCATCACACTAAAAAGAGAATTTATAACAACAGCAAAAAGTACCATCAAGAGAATTAAGCGACTTATAAACTTCATTGCTTTATTATCGTTAACATAATCCTGATAAGCATTTATCAAATTATAAGACATAAGAATACCTAAAAGGACTACTACTGCCCAATATCCTAACATACAACCCCTCCCCCTTTTTTTTTATAAAACCAATAAAAATTACGGAACGACTCATTCTAACAAGGTATCATTGAATATGCAAGCTAAAAATTAAACTTTAGATAGGCAGATTTAGAATAAGTAAAAAAATCACAATATATATAAAAAGAATGCTGTGTGAGATATGTTGTCAAGGATAGATATTTACCATTTTATCGCTCTTTTTTAATATCTTCCATATGATGCATTATAGTCTTTCCGCTAAGAAAATAAATAACTTCTTCCGAAATATTAGTAGCATGATCTGCTATTCGTTCTAAATGCCTTCCGACTAAAATAAGTTCTACCGCTCTGGTAATTGTTTTAGGATCCTGAATCATATAGGTTAGTAATTCTCTAAATATCTGGTTGTTTAAATCATCGACTTTATCGTCTCTTTTACATATATCTCTGGCTAACGCTTCATCTTTATTTACCAACGCATCAATAGAATCCTTAATCATTTTTTTAGCCAGGGTGGCCATTTGAGGAATATCGAGCAAAGGTTTAAGTAATGGTTCTTTGATTATTTCCCGGGCTCGTTCAGCAATATTAACTGCCTGATCTCCTATGCGTTCAAGATCATTATTAATCTTCATTGCCGCAGTAATAAATCTTAAATCAATTGCTGCCGGCTGGCGAAGAGCCAAAAGCATATGACAGAAATCATCTATTTCTATTTCCAGCATATTTATTTCATTATCTGACTTAAGTACTTTTTCGGCCAATTCCATTTTGCGTTCAACTAAAGCTTTTATTGAATAATTGATCGCTTTTTCGACTAAAATACTCATCTTCAATAATAACTCTTTTAAATTTTTTAATTCTTCATCAAAATGACGTTCCATTTTTTTTCTCCCCTTTCAATTTAATTCAGATTTGAAATCTATCCGAACCTACCTGTAATATAATCCTCAGTAACTTTCATTGAGGGCGTAGTAAAAATTTTACTTGTTGCATCATATTCAATTAATTCTCCGAGCATAAAAAAAGCGGTAAAATCCGAAATGCGTGCTGCTTGCTGCATATTATGGGTAACAATAATTATGGTATATTTTTTCTTTAATTCCTGAATAAGTTCTTCGATTTTTAAAGTAGCTTGAGGGTCTAAAGCCGAAGCAGGTTCATCCATAAGCAGTACTTCCGGTTCTACTGCCAAAGCCCGGGCAATACATAGTCTTTGTTGCTGCCCGCCTGATAAATCAAAAGCACTTTTATTTAATCTATCTTTAACTTCATCCCATAAAGCAGCATCTTTCAGGCTTTTCTCTACCTTCTCAACAATACAATTTTTATCCCTTATTCCATTTATGGTTAGACCATAAGCAACATTATCGAAAATTGACTTAGGAAAAGGATTAGACTTTTGAAAAACCATCCCCACTTTCCGTCTTATCTTTACTACATCAACATCAGCAGCATAAATATCTTCGTTATCCATAAAAACCCTGCCCTCTACTTTTATTCCCGGAATAATATCGTTCATTCGATTGAGACATCGTAAAAAAGTAGACTTTCCACATCCTGAAGGCCCGATTATTCCGGTAACCATATTTTGTTGTATACTAATTGATATGTTGTTTAGAGCTTTCTCTCCGCTATAATAAAAATTGAAATTAAATACATCTATTTTCGTGTTATTCATAAGATTACTCCCTTTTAAGTTTTCGCAAACGGTATCTTAAAATTACGGCTGATAGATTTATAACCATCACTAACATTATTAGTACCAGAGCCGTTGCATAAGCAATCGGCCGCACTTTAGTTATTGCATGGTGTTGAGTGGACATTATATAAAGATGGTAAGGTAAAGCCATAAACTGACTGAATAATGACTTCGGAATAAAAGGAAGGTAAAAAGCAGCCCCGGTAAAAAGGATGGGAGCTGTTTCTCCTGCGGCACGGGCTAGCCCGAGAATAGTTCCGGTAAGCATCCCTCCGGCAGCATAAGGTAACACATTGGTTTTAATCATTTGCCATTTGGTGGCACCCAAAGCTAAAGAACCCTCCCGGTAAGAATTGGGTATATTCTTTAAAGCTTCCTCGCTGGCAGTGATGGTCCAGGGAAGAGTCATCAATCCTAACGTCAAACCAGCCGATAAAATACAAGTACCAAGATGCATTAACTGCACAAATAATATTACCCCGAATAATCCATACACTATGGAAGGAACTCCGGATAAATTTCTAATCGACATCCGAATAATACGGGTTATTTTATTTTTTTTGGCGTATTCATTCAAGTATATAGCACACCCCATACCCAACGGTATAGCCAAAACTGCGGTAATAACGGTTACCAGAAAAGTCCCGATAATGGCAGGAAGGATACCCCCCTCGGTCATTCCCTTACGAGGCATTGCGGTAAAAAATTCCCAACTTATTTTACTTATTCCTTTACTGGTTAAATCATATAAAATAATTATCAGGATTGCGCCGACAATCCCCACACACATTCTTAACAGATTAAAGCCTATTTTTTCCTGCAACTCTTTATTTTTCATCTTGTTTTCCTTTCATGCCTATGCAAAATAATATCGGAAATCATATTGATAATAAAAGTTATCACGAATAATACCAGCCCAACACCAAAAAGGGCATAATAATGAGTGGTATTATAAGGAACTTCTCCCAATTCAATGGCAATGGTCGAAGTCATTGTCCGCACTGAACCCAAAAAACTTTTGGGCATTGCCGGGGCACACCCCGTAGCCATAAGAACCGTCATTGTTTCCCCTATTGCCCTACCCATCCCTAACATACATGCCGCTAATATTCCTGAACAGGCAGCCGGGATTTTTATTTTTACCAGGGTTTGCCATTTAGTTGCCCCCAGCGCCAGAGAAGCTTGCGTATACGCTTTAGGAACGCTTTTTAAAGCATCTTCAGACAAACTGATAATAGTGGGTAAGGCCATTATTGCCAGGAGAACAGATCCGTTTATAGCGTTAAGTCCATTATGTAAACCAAAAATCCGGGCAATAAAAGGCCCTATCAGAAGAATACCCAGGAAACCGATAACCACCGACGGAATTCCCGCTAATATTTCAATAATGGGCTTAGCAATTTCTCTTACTCTGGGACCGGCTAAATCCGTTAAGTAAGCGGCAGTTCCGATACCTAAAGGAATAGCAATTAAAAGTGCTCCGAAAGTAACCATTAATGTACTTACCAGCATGGAAACAATTCCATAAGATGATTTAATGTAAGAAGTTGGATTCCAATGTGATGTAAACAAAAATTCGGTTACTTTTATTTCTTTAAACCCGGGAAGAGCAGTAAAAACCAAAAGAGCAAATATTCCCAAGAGTATCAATACAACTAATAATCCATTAAAGAAAAAGAGGCTATGGATTACTTTTTCTTTAAATTTATTTATTTTCATAGCCTCTTTCTCCTCTTGTTTTTATTTCACCTACATTCCCAAATTTTTGTTGTTAAAATCTCTATATTCGGAAGGTATAGGGAAAAATCCTTCTTCCTCCACAATTCTTTGTCCCTCTTCACTCAATTCGAAAGTAATAAAATCCAGGACTGCCCCTTTAGGTACCCCATTTACATACTGATTAAGCGGACGGGTAATAGGATATTTTCCGCTTTTGACATCTTCAGCATTAAGCGGGCTAATGTATTTTTTTCCGGAAGCAGAAGCAACCTTTACAACAGTAAGTCCGGTTACTTTTTTTACATACCCTACTCCGACATAACCAATACCGCTAACATCCTGTTTTACTGCTTCCACTATTTGTGCGTTACCATTCATACGATTCATTTTCTGTGAATAATCCGCCTTTAATATTTCTTCTTTAAAAAAAACAAAGGTTCCCGAATTAGATTGCCTACCGTAAAGAGTAATGGACATATCTTTTCCGCCGATTTCCTTCCAATTGGTAACTTCCCCACGAAATATCCTGCCGAGTTCATCCTTGGTTAATTTACTAACCGGATTTCTGTCATTAACAATAACACTTAAACCATCCATGGCAATTACGATTCTTTTAGGTGTTATTTTTCTGCTGTTGGCTTGCTTTATTTCTTTGGATTTCATCAGACGGGAAGCATTGGCAATATCACATTTTCCGTTAATCAATCCAGCAATTCCTGTCCCCGATCCTCCTCCGGTTATGGCAATAAACTTGCCCGGATTTTCTTCCATATATACCTCTGATAATCGTTGTACAAGATTAATCAGCGTATCCGAACCTTTTATTTGTAACATTTCCTGAGCATAAAGACTGGTAGTTAAAACCAATCCCAATCCAATTCCCGTTAAAACCTGTAAACATCTTTTCATTTTAAATTCCTCCCTTTTTTTAATAAAAATAACATTTAAATGTGACGATTTTGTGACAACTTAGCAAACTCTATGTAAATTTTAGTTAAGCAGTATATCGTTTAAAACTTCAACAATAAATCAACTTGTAATATTTCTTCAGCTACTACCGGGGTGTTTATTTTTTCACTGCAATAATAATCAACCCCTAAAATTACATTTTTCGCCAATGCATACTGTAATATTGCTTCTGAACCTGTTACACCTGTTTTGCCGCCATAAAAATCAGAATCAGAAAATGTATCCAGCCAGGCATCTTTTTCCAATTGACGACAAGTGTATTTGAATTGCCATTGCCCTTTCTTTTTTACCTTTTTATCTCCAAATTTTAATCCAAAAAGATATCCTTCATTATCCTCGTCAGGGTCAAGATTAGAAGCATATCCACCGAATAAGGCAAAATACGGCACATTACTACAAGATGTCATAACAGCTAATTCCAATTCCGGATTAACGACATTGTAATCATAAATTAAACAATCATTACTATCCAGACTATTTGTTTCTTCGGAATGGTCAAGCGAATCACCTTTTACATTATGTGCATCATAAAAAGCAATTGTGGGTTTTAAGGAAAAAGAATCCCCTATTTTCCAATTTATTCCTGCCTGACCAAAGAACATAACAGAATCAGATATATCACTACTTGATTCATCCAAAACAAGACTTCCAAAACTTAGCAATAAATCTGTTTTCATTCCGCAGGATTTATTGATAACAAAAGCACCTCCCTCAATATTAATATCAGAATCCCACAAAAGGTCGGAAGTTTGCCGAATTATTGGTTTTCTCTTAGATTTACCGCCATAAAAATCAAGCCATCCCTTAGGAGACCATTGCATATACGCATAATCCAATCGTAAATCCGGAGTTTCAAAGGTGTTAGTCATGGTCTGGTTAGTAGAACGGGGATCCGTTCCCCCGGAAGAAAATCCAAATCCTACTTTTATTTTATCCACTACATTTGCTTTTGCACCAAGTCTGAATCTGTATCTTCCTCGATGACGTTCAACCTTTGCCTCTTTTTTGTTCCATTGGTAACGCAAACGCAAATCCCCTTTAAAGGTCATTTTTTGAACCCAACCGGGAGCACTGGCTGATTTGCACTGACTTAATTCACTAGCTACTGCCTGTTTGGTTTCATCCATAATAATTTGCGCTTCTACAGGATTAAGTATTTCTTTCTCTACCAGTTTATTTACTAAAATCTCAACTTCACCGGCAAAAGAGCGGATTGCACTAGATGTAACTATTAACAACATCCCTACCACTAAAACTAAAAATTTCGTTTTCATTTTTAAAATCTCCTTTTAATTTTTTTTGCATTTTACTTCCTTATGCCGCTGATGTTTTACATTTTCTTACCCCCCATTTATTTTCAACTTTAAATTTTTCATAAAATATTTTTTTACTCTTACTCCCTACACACCAATCTGTCTCCTCTATCACAACCCCGATTTTTAAAGCAACTGTAGTCGCCTCATGAACTTGTACTGAGCTTATCGAATCTATGAGGCCTTCCTACCCAACACTTCGCTTGCACCCGGAACAAGTTCATTGGGGAACTACATTGATTATGACATCCCCTGTACAAACAGTAATCTAAAAAATATTTATGTTTTATTTTTTTACTTTCAAGAAAAGTATATATTATCGGTGTGACAAAAAAAGAGCATTTGTGTGAATTCTTTGTGAAATGTTTTTTGGTAATTTGGTTTACAGAAAAGATTTGTCGAGGTAAAAAAAATATCTGTGTGTATGTAGTGGATCATATTTAAAAAACTACGCAAACATAAACTCATTAAAACGGCGTATTTACTCTGCCTTAGGCAGAGTAAAACTAAAAACAGAACCTTGCCCCAGGGCACTTTGAACAAAAACTTTTCCCTGATGGGCTTGAATGATATGTTTAACGATAGCCAATCCTAATCCCGTTCCCTCTAATTCCCGGGAACGGGCTTTATCTACCCGGTAAAATCGTTCAAAAAGCCGGGAAATGTGTTCCTTCGCAATGCCGATTCCGGTATCAACAATATCTACCTGAATACAATCATCTTTTTCGTCAACTGAAATAACGATATTCCCGCCATCATGGGTATATTTGATGGCATTATCAATGAGATTCAATAAGACCTGAGCGATTCTTGCTTCATCGGCTAAAACAGGAGATATTTTTTTAGAAATATTTGTTTTAATGGTAATTGATTTATTCACGGCTTGTTTGTTTAACCCGGAAACAATATGTTTAATTATAGGAGAAATAATACACGATTGTACATTTATTCTGAATTTACCCGATTCTATTCTGGATAAATATAGAAGATCTTCAACCAATTTAGCTAATCTATCGCTCTCAGAATAAATTATTTTTAAGAAATCCTTGGCATTTTTTTTGTCTTCCAGTGCCCCATTCAACAAGGTTTCAGCATAACCTTGAATACTGGCTATAGGAGTTCTTAATTCGTGAGACACATTCGCCACAAAATCCTGCCGAACCTTCTCCAACCGTCGTAAATCGGTTATATCATGAAACACTAATACTGCCCCTTCTGTTTCATCTTCCC
>CBDUZB010000067.1:0-8495 GCA_965371605.1 uncultured bacterium | reverse complement strand
GTTTGGTCTTTTTCCAGGGTTTGTGGTACTTTTAAAGAACGAATAGGAAAACATCCCTGTCAAATGCCTGAAAATTTATTAAAACTAATAATAAAAACAAGTTCTAACGAAGGAGATTTAGTTTTAGATCCGTTTGGAGGAACCGGCACAACGGTTACAGTTGCCCAAAAATTGAAACGAAAATTTATAACAATGGAAAAATCAAAAAAATATCATAGTATTATATTAAAAAGATTAAAAGGGCGAATTTCTGAAATAGAGCAGGATGAAGAAGTTAGTTTAGGGGAACAGAAAACATTATTTGATTGTATGTGATAATTGTAAAAAAAATAGATTAATCTTTTAAAAAAATACGGAGAGAAAAATTAATATGAAAAAAGTAAGAGCGGTTGTTTTGAGAACGGCAGGGACGAATTGTGACGAAGAAACCGTTTATGCCTTGAAAGTTGCCGGGGCTCAAACGGAATCAATGCATATCAATCAAATATTAAAGAAGGAGAAGCCTTTTCTTCATTACCGGATTCTGGTTATTCCCGGAGGTTTTTCTTACGGTGATGATATTAGTGCCGGAAAGATTTTAGCTAATGAGTTAAAATATAAACTATATGCTTCCTTAAAGGAGTTTGTAGAACAGGGGAATTTGGTGTTGGGTATTTGTAATGGGTTTCAGGTGTTAGTAAAAAGCGGACTTCTTCCCGGGATAGAGGTTATGGAAAAGGAGCAGTTAGTTACTTTGAGCGGTAATGATTCGGGAAAATTTGAAGCTCGGTGGGTATATTTAAAAACAGGCAAACTCAAATTTCAAAATTTATGGCTCAAGGGAATGGAAGAAATTATTTATTTGCCGATAGCTCATGCGGAAGGAAAATTTATTTGTAAAAATAAACTTTTATTGGATAAACTTAAAAAAAACGGGCAGATAATTTTTCAGTATGTGGATAAAGAAGGGAATTTGTCCGGGTATCCGCAAAATCCTAACGGTTCGGTTTTTAATATTGCCGCTATTTGTAATAAAAAAGGGAATGTGATGGGGATGATGCCTCATCCTGAACGATACATAAACAAATATCATCATCCGCAGTGGACAAGAAAGAAATTGCCGGAAGAAGGGGACGGTATATTTTTATTTAAAAATGCAGTGGACTTTGCCGAAAAGAATTTAGTATAATTATAAACGGATTTTAAATAGTAACGACAGGAGCCGGAAGCAAAATAACTACTCTAGAGTTTGGTGGGTAATATTTTTATGATTAAGGGAGGAAAGAGAGTGAAAGTTTTAGTTATTGGGTCGGGGGGGAGAGAGCATGCCTTTGTTTGGAAGATAAGTCAAAGTAAGGAAGTTACTAGTCTTTTATGTGTTCCCGGTAACGCAGGAATGTCTGACCTTGGTGTTTGTGTTGATATAGATATGCACGATTTCCCCGGTTTGGTGAAATTAGTTAAAGAAAATAATATTGATTTGACTATTGTTGGGCCGGAAGCACCGTTAGTTAGTGGAATCGTGGATTATTTTGAAAACGAAGGTTTGGCCATTTTTGGCCCCAACAAAAAGGCAGCCCAATTAGAAGGGAGCAAGATATTTGCTAAAGAGTTTATGTCTAAATATAATATTCCTACTGCCCGTTTTGATGTTTTTGATAATCCCGGTGCGGCAAAAAAATGTGTGGAAAAAGTAGGTATGCCTTTAGTAGTAAAAGCAGATGGATTGGCCGGAGGTAAAGGGGCAATAATATGTAAAACAAAATCTGAGGCGATAGCAGCCATTGATATGATTATGGTAGAAAAAAAATTTGGTAGTGCGGGAGATAAAATTCTAATAGAAGAAATGTTAATAGGAGAAGAAGCGTCTTTAATGGCTTTTTGTGACGGTGAAACTATTTTACCCATGATTGCCTCTCAGGACAATAAAAGGGTATTTGATGGCGATGAAGGAGTAAATACGGGTGGTATGGGGGCTTACGCTCCTACCGGTGTGATTACAAAACAGGTATATGAGCAAACCAAAAAAGAGGTTTTTGAAAATTTTATTACGGGCATAAAAAAAGAAGGGATAGAATATAAGGGAATAGTTTATGCCGGAATAATAATTACCAAAAAGGGGCCGAAAGTTTTGGAATTCAATGTTCGTTTTGGTGATCCGGAAACGCAAGTTGTTTTACCTTTATTGAAAACGGATATGTTAACAGTGATTTCTGCGGTAATTGATAAAAAACTGAATAAATTAGTAATAGAATGGGAGAAAAAATCATGCGTTTGTGTAGTAATTACTTCCAAAGGGTATCCGGGCGATTATGAAAAAGAAAAGGAAATTTCCGGGCTGGAAAAAATAAAAAAAATAAAAGATGTTGTGGTCTTTCATTCGGGAACAGCTTTTAATGATGAAAAGAAATTACAAACTGCGGGTGGACGGGTTTTAGGAGTAACCGCATTAGGGAACACTTTAGATAAAGCAATTAATTTGTCTTATCAAACAATCGAGAAAATAAAATTTGACCGAATGCATTATCGTAAGGATATTGGAAAAAAGGGGATTGAAAACAATTAGTTTGCTTGAATTATTTGAATTGGTTGTTTGAAAAGTCACGAAGTATGTGTTTTTATTCTTAAGAGAAAATAATTAATGGATTTAAATAATCGCAATTATGAGTTAAGAGGTGTTATTTTGGTTCTTCATGAAAAGAAAATAATAATGAACAAAGCTGAAATAGATAGAACTATAAAACGGATGGCATATGAGATTGTAGAGAAAAACTATGGTGTCGATGGGTTGGTTGTTATAGGAATTCAAAACAGGGGCGTTCCTCTCGCTAATCGCATCGTTTCCAAAATAAAAGAAATGGAATCCGTAGACGTTCCTGTAGGGGTTTTAGATATTACTTTGTACCGGGATGATTTAAATTCTGCTGTTGACCAACCAATAGTGCGTGAAACAAAAATTCCTTTTAATATAGATCAAAAAAAAATTATTTTAGTTGATGATGTTTTGTTTACCGGCAGGACCATACGGGCGGCCCTGGATGAGTTGATTGATTTTGGAAGGCCAAAGCTTATTCGTCTGGCAGTTTTGATTGATCGTGGCAATCGCGAGTTTCCTATCCAACCTGATTTTGTAGGAAAAGTATTCCCGGCTTCAAGTAAAGAATTGATTTGTGTGGAATTAAAAGAAGTTGATAAAAACGAGAGAGTCGTTTTAAAAGAAATCAAGGAGAATGGTGAGTGAAACTAAAAAATAAGGATCTGCTTGGATTAGAAAATTTAGATAAAAAAGAAATCCAATTAATTATGGATACAGCCGGTCCTTTTAAAGAGCTATTCACCCGTTCGATAAAAAAAGTTCCTGCCTTAAGAGGGCTAACAGTAGTGCTTCTTTTTTATGAACCTTCCACCAGAACGAAAAATTCGTTTGAATTAGCCGCTAAAAGATTGAGTGCCGATACTTTAAGTATCCCTGTTTCCACCAGTAGTGTAGTTAAGGGGGAAAGTTTAATTGATACGGTAAAAACTATTGAAGCAATGAAAGCGGATTTTGTAATCATTCGTCATGGTATGGCCGGTGCTGCGGAAATAGTATCCAGGGCAATAAAATCATCAGTAATAAATGCGGGAGATGGTTCTCATGAACATCCTACTCAAGGGTTATTGGATTTATTTACGATACGGGAAAAAAAAGGAAAAATAAAAGGCCTTAAAGTAACAATTATCGGTGATATTTTACATAGCCGGGTAGCGCGTTCTAATATCTGGGGTTTAAAAAAAATGGGGGCAGAGGTGCGTGTTTGTGCCCCGGCGACCCTTATTCCTAAAGAAATTGAAACGATGGGTGTGGAAGTTTTTTATAATCTGAATAAAGCCTTAAAAGATGTCGATGTTATTTATACTTTAAGGATACAATTAGAAAGGCAAGAGGGACCCCTTCTACCTTCCTTGAGAGAATATACGGAATTTTATGGGATAACCAATGAACGATTAAAATATGCAAAAGAAGATTGTTTGGTAATGCATCCCGGTCCGATGAATAGGGGGGTAGAAATATCCGGCGAAGTAGCAGATGGCAAGAGGTCTGTTATTTTAGATCAGGTAACCAATGGTATAGCAGTTCGAATGGCGGTTTTATATTTATTGGCAGGGAATAAACAAATGGATAACAGGGATTAAGATGAAAAAAATTTTAATAAAAAATGGCAGGGTTATTGACCCGGCTAATAAAACAGATGAACTTTTGGATATTTTGATTGAAGAAAATAAGATTATTTCTCTTCAAAAATCTTTACCATCTACAGCTGAAAAGGTAATAGATGCCCGGGGAAAAATAGTTGTTCCCGGTTTGATTGATATGCACGTTCATCTTAGGGAACCGGGCAGAGAAGATGAAGAAACGATTGCTTCAGGAACAAAAGCGGCAGTAATGGGAGGGATTACCTCTGTTTGCTGCATGGCTAATACCAATCCCTGTATTGATAATGTTTCAGGGGTTAAATTTATTTTGTTGAGAGCAAAAAATGAAGGATTAGTAAACGTTTTTCCTATTGGGAGTGTTACCAAGAAACTTTTGGGTAGAGAATTATCACCGATGGGAGAAATGAGTAAAGCCGGGATTGTTGCTGTTTCGGATGACGGAAGCTCAATAATGAATGCTAAAATTATGCGAAGAGCATTAGAATATGCTAAGACCTTTGATCTGCCGGTCATTATACATAGTGAAGATTTAAATCTTTCTCAGGGTGGAGTAATTAATGAGGGGAAGATGTCGGCTATTCTTGGGTTGACAGGAATTCCCCGGGAAGCAGAAAATATTATGGTTGCCCGTGACACAGCTTTGGCGGAATTAACCGGTGCAAAGATACATATTGCCCATGTAAGTACAAAAGAATCGGTGGGTATTATTAAAGAAGCTAAAAAGAATGGAATAAAAGTTACTTGTGAAACCTGTCCTCATTATTTCACTTTGACCGAAAAAAGTGTAGGAAGATATAATACTAACATGAAAATGAAACCTCCTTTGCGTACTCAGAGTGATATTGAGGCAATAAGGGAAGGGTTAGCTGACGGGACCATTGATTGTATCGTTTCTGACCACGCTCCCCATCTGGATATAGAAAAAGATATGGAGTTTAATTTAGCTGCTTTCGGAGTTGTTGGGTTGGAGACTCTTTTACCTCTAATAATGGTTGAATTAGTGGAGAGAAAAGTACTGTCGTTATCCGAAGCAATCAAAAAAGTAACGTTGAATCCGGCAACTATTTTAAAATTAAAAAAAGGCAGAATAAAAGTAGGCGAGTGTGCCGATTTAACTATTATTGATTCTCAGAAGGAATTAAAAATAGATGCCGGCTTTTTTCATTCTAAATGTAAAAATTCGCCTTTTATCGGAACAAAGCTTAAAGGGTTTGCTGTGACTACAATAGTAAAAGGTAGAATAGCGATGGAGAATAGAACTCTTGTATCAACTTAAAGCGAAAATTATTGCCAATAGAAGGATTACCTCTCAATATTACAATCTAGTAGTTGATGCTCCGCAAATTGCTGAATTAGCCAAACCGGGTCAGTTTGTTAATCTGTGTTTTAGCAAAGGGCATGAACCTTTTTTAAGGAAACCATTCAGCATATACCGTGTCGGACCGCAAAATGTAAGAAAAAAATCAAAAATAGAATTACTTTATAAAGTAGTAGGGAAAGGAACGCATATCTTAACCGGAAATAAGACAGGAGATTATATAGATATTATTGGTCCTCTGGGAAATGGCTTTGTATTGCCTCCAAAAACAAATCAAAAACAACAGTCAAGGGTTGTTTTAATTGGAGGAGGAATAGGGGTTGTCCCTCTTTTATTTTTAGCGGAATACCTGAAAAAGCACAGTTCCTTTAGTTTTTCTGTTTTAGTTGGGATAAAAAGCAAAGAAGAGTCTTTACTTATTCGTGATTTTGATAAATTAGATTGTCAGGTAAAAGTTGCTGCAGAGGACGGCTCAAGAGGTTTTAAGGGATTGGTTACTAAACTTTTAAAAGAGGAGTTAGATTTTGGCCGCTCTTCTTCCGTCTCTATGTGTTACTCCTGCGGCCCTTCTTTAATGCTTGAGAAAGTATCTAAGATAGCTGAAAAAAATAAAGTGCCCTGCCAGGTTTGTCTGGAAGAATATATGGCTTGCGGGGTGGGGGCATGTTTAGGATGTGCGGTGAAAGTTAAAAACGGAGCTTCTCCGGGATTTAAATATGTCAGAGTTTGTAAGGAAGGTCCGGTGTTTGATTCAAGGCAGGTAATCTGGGATGAATAAAAGACCTTTCCTTTTTACTAATCTCGCTGGAATAAAAATGAAAAATCCGGTAATGGTAGCTTCCGGAACTTTTGGATACGGAGAAGAATATAAAGAATTAATTGACCTGGACAAATTAGGGGCTATCGTTACTAAGACCATTACTCTTAAACCCAGAATGGGGAATCCTCCTCCCCGTATAGTGGAAACAGCGGCAGGAATGCTTAATGCGGTTGGATTGCAGAATGTTGGTTTAAATGTTTTTTTAAAGGAAAAATTGCCCGGTTTAAAAAAAATTACTTCTACCCCTGTTATTGTCAGTGTTGGGGGAGAGAGTATTTTTGAATATGTGAAGATAGTAGAAGAATTAAATAAAACAGGAACAATTGCAGGAATAGAGTTAAATATTTCCTGTCCGAATGTTAGGTTTCAGAAAAAAAACACTAAATTGAAGGGAAGAAAAATTTTTTCGCAGGATGAAAAAGTAACTTATAAATTAGTTAGCAAGGTAAGAAAAGCAACAAAATTGCCTTTAATTGTAAAACTATCACCTAATGTTACTGATATTACTTTGATTGCACGGGCAGCTGAAAAGGCCGGGGCAGATGTGCTTTCATTGATTAATACCCCTTTAGGTATGGCAGTTGATGTAACGACGAGGAAACCTGAATTGGCAAATATTACCGGGGGTTTATCCGGTCCGGCAATAAAACCTATTGCTTTACGAATGGTTTGGGAAGTAACCAATACTGTTAAACTCCCCGTAATTGCTATGGGCGGTATTATGAATGCTGCTGATGCAATAGAGTTTTTTATCATAAAAGCCTCCGCTGTAGCTGTGGGCGCAGGTAATTTTATAAATCCGCAGACACCTTTAAAAATTGTTGAAGGAATAGCCGATTATTTGAAAAAGAATAAAATTAAATGTTTAAAAGATTTATCTTTACTTGATTAGTTTTAAACAGATTAAGAAGGGATGATAAAATGGGAATAGAAAAGCGTAAATATCCGCGGGTAAAACTAAACTTAAAAGTAGCGGTTTCAAATGTCCACGGCCATGATTTTCGTCAGGATACTCATGCTAAAATTATTAACCTTTCTCTAAGCGGAATTTGTTTTGAAAGTAGTGTTGATTTTAATAAAGGAGAAGAATGTTTTTTTGTATTTACCCCCCATAATGAACGTGCCTCGGTAAAAATAGTAGGTAATGTTTTATGGAGGCAAAAGAATCCGTATCTTTCCACCTATGGGGTTAATTTATTAAATCCTGGTTTTTTGGATAGAATGGTCTTAAAAAGATTTATTCAACTTTCTTTGGGAGAAGCATCCACGACGGATAAGTCTTTGGTTTTTTGGGAAATAACATTTTTGGTTCTACTGATGTATCTTTTAAGTAAAGCATGTGTTTCCCTTCCCCTGGGATTTACTTTGATAATGATGGCTTTAGTTGTTTTTTCTTTTTATTTATGGCTTTTAATTAAAGGGAAAAAAAGGTAAATTTAAATAATCTGGTACTTTGTGGGTTTTTCTGCTCATTTTATTATCTAACAATATATTTTTTTTTAAACTTTTGATATTTTTTGTTGCATAATTTTTGAAAATAAAATAATTGTAACAGTATAATGGGAAAAGTAATAAATTAATAACTCTGTCTATTAATTATTATATGACTTTTTTTTAAACAGGAGATGATAATATTGGGAATAGAAAAGCGTAAATATCCACGGGCAAAAGTAAACTTAAAAATAATTGTTTCAGATTCCGAAGGGAAATATCTTCATGATTCTCTGGCTGAAATTTTTAATCTTTCTATAGGAGGAGCTCGTTTTCAAAGTAGAATTAATTTTAATAAGAAAGAAAAAGTTTCTCTTATTTTTACTCATAAAAGACAACATTTAAAGGTGATTGGCACTGTTTTATGGAAGGAAGAAGGAGAGTATGTTTCTACTTATAGAGTTATCTTTTTAAATTTAAACTTTTTCAAGAAAATAATTTTAAAAAGATTTATTAAACTTTATTTGGGAGAAGCATCCACGACGGATAAGTCTTTGGTTTTTTGGGGAATAACATTTTTGGTTCTACTGATGTATCTTTTCAGTAAAGCATGTGTTTTCCTTCCCCTGGGATTTATTTTAATAATAATAGTTGTAGTTGTTTTTTGTTTTTATTTGTGGATTTTAATTAAAGGGAAAAAAAGGTAACTTTAAAAAAAAGGAACTAATTTATAAGATAAGATGTAAATAT
>CBDUZB010000066.1:0-8559 GCA_965371605.1 uncultured bacterium | reverse complement strand
TTTATGGCTGATTCAAACGTATCGCAGGAATACACCAGATTTTTATCATAACTGCATGATGATATTCCGGATTTTTTTTCTTGACTTTACCGTCGATAAATTGTATCCTCAAGTATTGAAGAGAGGGTTTGATGTTTTCAGTAATTAGTAGAAGGTAAATTCTTTTCCACTAATCATCACCAATGATAAAAATCAGAATAATTTTTTATATTACTTGATTTTCCGGATAGGAAGATATAAATAACGAATTATAAGTGATGAATTATGAGTTTAAAAATTTGGGAATTTGAAGTTGGGAGTTTTAAAAAATAGTCAATTGTAGTTTATGACAATGTATGACACGAACGAAGCGAGTATATGACTATTTGTGACACAGTCTAAACATGCAGAAACTCAAAGAATATGTCCTGTTTGCTTTGCCTCGGGCGTTTGTCCGCCTCCGGAGGAGATTAGGCGGGAAGTTGTTTTTTAGGTGTTTTTATGATGAAATTAAAATCTTATGCTAAGATAAATCTTTTTTTAGATGTAAAAAGAAAGAGGAAAGATGGTTACCATGATATTGAGACCATTTTTCAAACTATTAATCTGTATGATTGGATTTCTTTAGAGGTTTGTCCTAAAGAAATACTGATAGACAGTGATTGTTCTCAATTGCCGTTGGATGAAGGGAATTTAGCTTATAAAGCGGCAAAATTACTCAGGGATTATGCGGGGGTAAGAAAAGGGGTGCAAATAGAAATAAAAAAAAGAATTCCTATCGGTGGCGGATTAGGAGGAGGGTCCTCCAATGCGGCAACGGTTCTTATTGGTTTAAATAAGATGTGGGATTTAAATTTATCCTTGCAGGAATTGTTTGGCCTGGCAGAAGGAATTGGATCAGATGTTCCTTTTTTTCTTCAGGGAGGAAGATGTTTGGCTACAGGCAGGGGAGAAAAGTTGGCGGTTCTTCCGAATAAACCGTTTTTTTGGATTTTATTGGTTTGTCCCGGTTTTGCTGTTTCCACTAAAGAAATTTACGAAAAATTAAATTTTAAGTTGACAAAAATAGAAAATAGTAATAAAATAACGAACACTTTAAATTATTTAGATAGTACTTATAAAATAGGGGAGAATCTTTTTAATAAATTGGAAGAGGATGTTTTTGTTCTTTATCCGCAATTAAAAAGAATAAAAGGGGATTTATTAGGAGAAGAGGCTATTCTGGGTTGTTTGGTTTCAGGGAGCGGTTCTTCTCTTTTCGGAATAGTTAAAGATAGAAAGGAGGGTAAAAAGATAAAAGAGAAGATTAACAAAAAGTGTGCCGCTACTGTACATTTAGTAAAAACGGTATAAGAAATAGGAATATCTGAGGGTTTTGCTGTAAAAAAACAGAAGAGTTTGTTTGAAGAACAAATTAGATGTTTACATGGCATAATACTCTTGGTAAATAAAACAACGAAATGGTAGGAGGAGAGATGGAGATTACTGAGGTAAGGGTATTTCCCAGAAATGAAGAGAAGTTAAAAGCGTATGTTACAATTACTTTTGATAATTGCTTTGTGGTGCGAAATCTTAAAGTTATTCAAGGGCAGAGTGGTCTTTTTGTGGCTATGCCCAGTCGTAAGATGGCTGATGGTTCACATAAGGATGTTGCCCATCCGGTGAACAACGAAACAAGAAAGATTATTGAAGAGAAAGTTCTTAATGCTTATCAGGAAAAATTGAAAGACCCTAAAGCATTTAATAGCGAAAAAAACAATAATTCCAGCGAATTTGGAGAGGAAGAAAAAAAAGAGCCTGAACAAACTATTTCAACAAATGATTTTAAAAACACAAATTTTTAAAAAAATTGTTCACAGGGGAAACAGAAAAAAAAATCAAATATTTTTTTGAATAAAAATAATATTTGCAATAAAAAGCAGTGCATTGGTTTTTTTCTTTAGGGGAAGTAAGTTTTCGGTAAAAATCCGGTGGGCTTGATAAAAAAGGAAGTTTGTTTTCTGGGGTGGTGTAATTGGCAACACAGGAGATTTTGGTTCTCCCGTTCTAGGTTCGATTCCTAGCCCCAGAGTATTTGTTTTTGAATATTCTTTGTTTCTGTGAGAAAGGGAGGAGGGGAAAGATGCCGCATGGAAGGAGGAGAAAACTGCAAAAAATTCGTACTCATAAGCGGAAAAAATTTTTAAGGAAAATGAGACATAAGAAAAATAAATAGTAACTTAAATTCGAATTTTTTAAGAAAATAATTCAAAAAAGGAGGTAGTTGAAAAATGAATAAGGTAGAATTGATTGAAAAAGTAGCTCAGGATGCTGAAATAAAAGGGGCAGAAGCAAAAAGAGCTGTGGAATCGGTAATAGACAATGTTGTAAAAAGTTTGAAAGCAGGTGATGATATAACTCTTTCCGGTTTAGGCACTTTTAAGGTGAAGGACCGTAAAGCCCGTACAGCCCGGAATCCTAAAACAGGTGAAGCTATTCAGGTTCCTGCAGGGAAGAGAATTTCCTTTAAGGTCAGCGCAGGACTAAAAAGAGAAATAAAATAATAATTTGAATAAGAATGTGAGTTTCTTTAAAAGGCTAAAAAAGGAGATTTAACCTGTACCGAAAAAGGTGCAGGTTTTGTCTTAAAAGGCGTAAATCTTTTTAAAAGCAAAAAAGTTTTTGTCAACAGCCTGTTGAACGAAGTAACAGGTTTATTTAGGGGAGAGACATTGCAAGAGTTTGATGTTGTAATTTTGGGGGCAGGGCCGGCAGGATATCAAGCTGCAATAAGGGCTGCTCAATTGGGAGCAAAGGTTTGTTTAATTGAAAGAGATTTTATTGGCGGTACTTGCCTGAATAAAGGGTGTATTCCGACTAAAGCTTTACGAGAATATGCTCAAGTATTGTATACGGTCAAGAAGGCTGATACTTTTGGGATAAAGATTAGTGATTTTTGTGTTGATTTTTCTAAATATAGAGAACGAAAGAATAGAATCGTTCAAAGATTAAGGCAGGGAATTGATTATTTACTTAAAAATCACGAGATAGAATTAATAACCGGAGAAGCTTTCATCAAAAGTCCCAATATAGTTGAAGTGAATCTTTCCCGGAAAATTTCCCTTATTAAAGCCAAACGGATTATTATTGCAACAGGAAGCAAACCCAATAAATCTGTTTTTGGTGAAAAAAATGCAGAAATAATTAGCAGTGATGAGGTATTAGATCTAGCTGTTATTCCTAAAAGGATGCTAATTATCGGCGGGGGAGTAATTGGGTGTGAGTTTGCCGGTATATTTAGAGAATTGGGTAGTCAAGTAACAATTGTGGAAATGATGTCACAGATTTTACCCGGAAAAGATGAGGAATTAGCCCGAAGCCTGACTAATATTTTTTCACGCAAAGGAATAAATATCTATACTAATAGCAAAGTAGAAAGAGTAGAAAGCAATTCTTCATGCTTGATTTGTAAACTTGACAGTGGCAGGGAATTTCAGGTAGATAAGGTTGTTGTTGCTGTCGGCCGGCATTTAAATACAGAGAATATTGGTTTAGAAAAATTGGGGGTTTTTACCCAGGAGAGAAAAATTTTAGTAAATGAAAATATGCGGACGAATATTCCTGATTTATATGCAGCAGGAGATGTAACAGGGGGGCCTTATTTAGCCCATTTAGCCTCTTTAGAAGGAATAGTTGCCGCTGAAAATGCTTGTGGTAAAGAAAGAGTTTTTAATTATAACGCAATTCCTGAATGCATATATACTCATCCGGAGATAGCCTCCATTGGTTTGACTTATAGTCAGGCTAAAAAAGAGAGTAAAGATGTAAAAACCGCTAAAGCGATGTTTGTGGCTAATGGAAGGGCTTTGACTCTCGATGAAAGAGAGGGATTTATAAAAATAATTTCTGATGAGAATGAGGGGAAAATTTTAGGTGTTCATATTATTGGTGCTCAGGCAAGTGAGTTGATTAACGTAATTTCTTTAGCGATGAATAGGGGATTGAAAATATTGGATTTGGTTAACAGTGTTTATACACACCCCTCTCTATCGGAATCCATAAAAGAAGCGGCAGAGAAAGTTTTAATTTAATTTTCCGCAGCCTGCCGTGTAAAAATTATGTGGGATAACCCTTTGATACCCTGTGGTTTGCTGAGGGGTAGTTAATTCCAAAATTTGAAATGAAAGATTAAACTTGAATTCTATGTATTCGAAATAAACAAGGCTTGAATTGAAATTAGTTGAGTGTGTAGGGTTAAATGGATAAAGAAAACAAAGAAAACAAAATAGAAAAAATAAAGATAAGAGGACTGGTTTGTCAGTCGGGGTGGATTTTTTTTATTTGGGGAATAATAGTAGCAATAAAGGGATTGTTGGATGCCTTTATTTTAAATCCTGAGTCGGAATTCGTTTCTTTGGATGAATGGTTAAAATATGCCGGATTTGAACTTACTTATGGCCTTGCCTGTCTGGGAGTAGGAATACTTTTATTTAAGTTTTCTCCCAGAGTAAAAGAATACATTGTAAGAGACAAAGAGGAATGAAAATAGGTTTAAAATTGGGATGAAAGATAAAATACTGATGCTGCTAAAATTTAAGGAGGGGAGAAAAAATTAAATGGCAAATGAAAAAAAATTCCCTGTATGTTATAGTGATAAATTAAAAAAATTACCTCCTTATTTATTCGGGGCAATCGATATTTTGAAAAAAGCGGCTTACGGTAAGAATTTAGATGTAATTGATTTGGGTATGGGTAATCCTGATTTACCTACGCCGAAACATATTATTGAACGTTTGAGTGATACATTAGAAAATCATCCACGGTCCCATCGTTACCCGCAGGCTAAAGGGATGCCCAAATTTCGAAAAGCAGTAGCTCAATGGTGCAAAAACAGATTTGATATTGAATTGGACCCGGAAAATGAAGTATTGGCTTTGATTGGTTCGAAAGAAGGAATTGCTCATTTGTGTATGGCTTATTTGGATCCGGGAGATATAGCTTTGGTCCCTAATCCTGCTTATCCGGTTCATTTTAACGGGGTACTTTTAGCAGGAGGAACTGTTTATGATTTACCTCTTTTGCCGGAGAATAATTATTTACCGGATTTAGGGAAAATACCGGAAGAAATTGCTATAAAAGCTAAACTTATGTTTTTAAATTATCCCAATAATCCGACCACCGCAGTAGTGGATAATTTAGATTTTTTTAAGGAAGTGGTTTCTTTTGCCAGAAAATATAATATCATCGTATGTCATGATAACGCATATTCGGAATTGTGTTTTGACGATTATAAAGCCCCTTCTTTTTTACAGGTGCCGGGAGCAAAAGAAATAGGAATAGAATTTTTTTCTTTTAGTAAAACTTATAATATGGCCGGCTGGAGATTGGGTTTTGTAGTAGGTAATGCCGATATTTTAAGGCCGTTGGAAAAACTAAAGAGTTACCTTGATTATGGAGTCTTTACGGCTATTCAGTTAGCCGGAGTGTGTGCCCTCAATGATTCTCAGGAATGTGTAAAGGAAACAATTCAGATTTATCAAAAGAGAAGAGATATAATGGTAAAGGGGTTAAATAAGCTCGGATGGCAGGTAAAAAACCCTAAAGCAACTATGTATTTATGGGCTGCTTTACCTGAGAAATACAAACATTTGAGTTCTTTACAATTTGCCGAATTGCTTATTGAAAAAACGGGAATTGCGGTTGCTCCGGGAGCAGGGTTTGGAACGTATGGGGATGCATATGTGAGAATTGCTTTAATTACTCACAATAATCGTTTTCACGATGCTCTATTACGGTTAAAAAAATTTCTAAAGTAATTTTTTGTTGCTTGAACAACAAAAACAGAAAGGATTAGATGGGGTTTATGAAAAAGACAATAAATCTTGGGTTGATTGGTTTAGGCACAGTAGGTACAGGGGTAGTGAAAATATTAAGAGACAATCTTTCTTTGATTGAGAAAAAAGTGGGAACAAAGATAAAGGTTAAAAAAATTTGTGATAAAAGAAATATTAAGTCTTCCCAAAAAATGAAAATAGATAGTAAACTTTTAACGATGGATGTTTGTGATGTGTTAAATGATCCGGAGATTGACATAGTGATTGAATTAATTGGAGGGGAAGAACCGGCGAGAAGAATTGTATTGGAAGCGATGAAAAGAGGTAAACATATTGTTACTGCCAATAAATCTCTTTTATCTAAATACTGGGATGATATTTTTAGTTGTGCTGAACAAAACAAGGTTTCTGTTTATTTTGAAGCGAGTGTTGCGGGGGGTGTTCCTTTAGTCCAATCCTTAAATGAGGGATTAGCGGCTAATAGGATTCGGTCAATTTTTGGGATTTTAAACGGAACTACTAATTATATTCTTACTAAGATGACTAAAGAAGGGGTAAGTTTTAAAGAATCCTTAAGAGAAGCTCAAAAAAAAGGTTTTGCCGAAGCTAACCCCGAATTAGATATAGAGGGGATAGATGTAGCACAAAAAATAGCTATTCTTTCTTCAATCGCTTTTGGGGCGTGGGTAAATCCAAAAGAAATTTTTTGTGAGGGCATTACTTCTATTACTCAAGAAGACATCAAATATGCACGGGAAGAATTTGGATATATATTAAAGCTTCTGGCAATAGTTAAAAATACTGATAGGGAAGTAGAGGTAAGGGTTCATCCTACATTGGTTCCGGTTGAACATTTGTTAGCATCTGTAGACGATGAATTTAATGCTGTTTATATTACCGGTGATGCGGTGGGGGAAACTATGTTTTATGGTAAAGGAGCCGGCCAGATGGCTGCGGCCAGTGCCGTAGTGAGTGATATTATTTATCTTTCGCGAAATGTTTATAATGGTATTGCCGGTAAATTTCCTTATGTAACATATCAACGGGAGAAAAGAATACGACTGAAACAAATAGATAAAATAGAAGCAAAATACTACATAAGATTTTCCACTATTGACCGTCCGGGTGTTTTAGCCAAGATTTCCGGTGTTTTGGGGGTAAACAATGTAAGTATTGCTTCTTGTTATCAGAAGGAACGGGCAATATCTAAAGAAGTTCCTATAATTATGATTACTCATAAGGCAAAAGAAGGGAATTTACGTAAAGCGCTGCAGGAGATAAACAAACTTTCTGTAGTCAGGGCAAAAAGTAAATTTATCAGGATTCTAGATTAGAATTTACTAAAAGTGAATATTAAGGAGAGAACGAATGTCTTATCAGGGCATAATAAAGCGATATAAAGATTTTTTGCCGGTAACGGAGAAAACCCCTATTATTTCTCTTTTGGAAGGGGATACTCCCTTAATTCCTGCTAATAATTTAAGCAAATTTTTTGGGAATAATCTGGAGATTTATTTGAAATATGAGGGATTAAATCCTACTGGTTCCTTTAAGGACAGAGGAATGACATTAGCCATTTCTAAGGCGTTGGAAGAAGGGTCGAAAGCGGTAATGTGTGCTTCAACAGGGAATACTTCTGCCTCTGCGGCGGCATATTCTGCCCGTTCAAAAATAAAGTGTATTGTTTTGATTCCTCAGGGAGCAATTGCTTTGGGAAAACTCTCGCAGGCTTTAATTCATGGAGCTCAGGTAATTGCTGTTAAGGGTAATTTTGATGATGCTTTATGTCTGGTTAAAGAAATAACCGATAAAAATCCTATTACTTTGGTTAATTCCCTCAATCCTTATCGCATTGAAGGGCAAAAAACTGCCTCTTTTGAAATAATTGAAGTATTAGGGGATGCCCCTTGTTATCAGTTTATGCCTGTGGGTAATGCCGGAAATATTACTGCGTATTGGAAAGGATATAAAGAATATAAGTCAAAGGGTAAAGCAACTAAGTTGCCTAAAATGATGGGATTTCAAGCGGCAGGTTCTGCCCCAATTGTAAAAGGTTATCCTATAGAAGCTCCGGAAACGATTGCTACTGCTATTCGTATAGGTAATCCGGCTTCCTGGAAAAAAGCAGAAGAGGCACGGGATGAGTCAGGGGGAGTGATTGATTTGGTTTCCGATGAAAAAATAGTAGAAGCTTATAAAATGTTAGCTAATCTGGAAGGTGTTTTTGTTGAGCCGGCTTCAGCGGCAAGTATTGCCGGATTAAAAAAATATGTAGAAAAAGGTTTTTTTAAGACACAGAGTGCGGATACCGATACCCCAATAAAAATTGTTTGCATATTGACCGGACACGGACTTAAAGATCCGGATAGGGCAATAAAGGTTGCCGCTACCCCGCCGGTAATAGAAGCGTCAATGTCTGCAGTAATGAAAGAAATGGAATTGTAAAAAAGATAAAAGACGGTTAAAAGATGGTTTGATTGGTTATATTGGTTTAGATTTGTTTTATTAGTTAAAGGATAAAAGAAAAAAAACAATTTTCCCCCTTTGAAAAAGGAGGTTAGGGGGATTTAGACAAAAGATAGTTTGTAGACAACGGAATAAAGACAACAGACTGCGAATAGCAAATAGCAAAAGAAAGAGTAAAGACAGGCACAAAGTTAAAAGATAAAAGACAGTTCATAGTCCACAGTCGCTCGTCCATAGATTACAGATGACAGACAGTTAAAAAACAGTTTAAATTGGTTGAATTGGTTTAGATTGGTTAAAA
>CBDUZB010000065.1:0-8584 GCA_965371605.1 uncultured bacterium | reverse complement strand
AGCTACGCTGACAAAAACTCTGTAGTCGAATTGAAATTAAAAAAAAATCCTCTTTATTTCAACATATTGTATTCATAAAAAAAAGAGAATTTTCTGTTTACTAAAAAAATGTTTCAGGAATGACAATAATATCGTCAGGTTTTAAAATAACATCTTTGCTTTTATCTCCCTTTTTTGTTATATCGGTTATTTTGACCACAACATTTTTCTCTACTCCATTTTCTATCCTGACAATCTTGGTCTTATCTACCGCAGCCAACTTGGTAAATCCACCGGCTAAGGAAATAGCTTCCAGTATCGTAAAAGATTTTTGTAACGGTAAATCATAAGACCCGGGCTTATTTACCGCTCCTAAAATAAAAATCTTTCTCGCATGATATTCCTCAATAAAAATATTGACATGGGGATTAATTAAATAATCCTTTCTGAAAAGATCCGCTATTTTCTTTTCTGCTTCAGAAACAGTCAATCCAGCTATTTTTATTTTACCTATAAGAGGGTAAGAAATATCCCCCGATTGAGAAACTCTAACTGTCCGATCAAGGTCTTTTTCCTGGTATACACTGATTTTTAAAATATCGGAAGGAGAGATTTGATATTCTTTTTGGATTGTTTTTTTAATCAATATTTCTTTTTGTTCAACCAAATTTTCCGGACGGATATTATTTCTGCCTGACCGGCCGCAACTTAAATTTAATAATAAGAAAAACATTCCTATTACAAAGAAAATAAATTTATTAATCCGCTTCTTCTGTTTCATTTATTCTTAACACATTCATTTATTAAATAAAATTTAATAATTATTTTAAACTAAAAAGCAACTTCAATATTAACTGACGACTGATTATTGTCATAATCATAGTTGTCAAAATTAGAATCTCTTTTTCGGTATTTATAATTTAGGCCTAAAGATATCCAATCCTGAACTTTATAATCCATTCCCAGCGTTCCTTCTAAAATAGAATCCGCTCTTTTCTGAGATATATTATTTTCTGTAGTTTCCAGCGGATACTTATTAAAATATCCGCCTAACCCTATTGAAACCGCAGTTTTATAATTAATACTCTGAGTAAATTTTAGAAAACCACGGGTAGAATTAAAGTAATTATTATTCAAATAAAAGGATTCACAAGTCTTACTCTGGGCAGATAAAGTAAACAAACTATATTCTGAAAATTTCTCGAGCATTTCCATATTGAAAACAACCGTACTAAAATCCTCTATTGTCTCTTCTTCATAATCTCTCAATTCTACACCAGCTTTTATTGTAAGCAAAAAGCGAGGGGTTATTTCTTTTCTTAAACCTGTCTTAATTTGAACAAAAGTTGAATTATTATCGCAATTCACATAGTCAATCATTCCATAATTTCCTTCTACTAAAAGGGAAGTCCTTGGTAAAAATTTATAAAAAATAACCGGCCCAATACATAATTCATCCCGGTCATAAATTTCATAAACATCTTTTTCATAAAGATAACTATTGTAAATAGTTACCAGTTCACATATAATTTTCTTATTTGTCCTCACCCCAACTTTAGCCTGGATATTAGTATCTTTGTGTTCTATTCTCTCAGTCAATTCCACTGTCGGAGGATCACAACCATCTTTAAAAACCGAACGTAATCTTAAATATGCCTTATCAGGAAAATTGAAATCGGCTACCAGGGTAATATTTTGCCTTTGGGAATCATTCTTTTCAGCTTCTTCACTATAATTTACCAAATCAAAATGACATCCTAAACCCAAGAAATGGGTTTTTAACAGCATTTTAAAATCTATACCCGGAGACACTTCGCTGATAAAACTTTGTTTTTTATTTTCAGGTTCTAAATAAATATTATCATCCACCATACCTTTAAAATTTACATATGGGCGTATTTGAAGCAACCCGGAATTAAAAGCTTCTCCCCAAACAAAAGAAGAACCAAATAATACAGCCCCTACTAAAAATACTCCAAAAAAAGATTTCATTGATTTTTTTAATTTAACCATCTTATCCCCTTTTCTATTTGCTTAAGGAAGATGAGGACTAGCCTCTAACTCTTCAATTACTTCCGGTTCCGGTTGAGGAAGATTCGATAAACGGCCCGTAATATTTAAAAAACCCTCTATTGCTGAACCTTGATCTGCTGTAAATCTTTCCTGTCCCCTGACTACATTAATTTTTCCTTTAATAACCATAATTTTTGCTATTTTGGCAATTTCGTCAATGACGATTTTTATCTTATCTCCCTCATCAACAATAACAAACATCTCCCCTACGGATACTTTTATATTTGTTTTACTTCCTTTGGGAACTACTACACTAACAGTTCCCGTTTTTTTGTTTTCCCAGAGTTTTATCCTTCCACCTTTTTTAATAGTTATTTCTCCTACTCCTATATTTAATTTAGCTCTTCCCCAGACAACCTCTATCATAGACCCTGATGGAATCCATGGAATTTCGTCTTCCAAATCCACATTAAAAACTTTATTATCCGGTCGGGTTACGATTATAGACCCGGTACGCATTACTACCTTAATACTGGATGGTTTGGACAAAATCCTTTTACTTGCCATCCCAAATACCGAAGAATAAACACAAAATACCATTATTACTAAAGATACACTACCAAAAATTACCTGCTTAATTTCAATTTTCATTAATATCTCCTTCTTGACGCCTACTTTATAATATCCATCCTCTAAGTGTCAAGTAAAATATCAAACCCTTTTCAGCCTGTCAAACAATAAAATGCTTTATAACTTGCTTTTTTTTGCCTATTTAACTATTTTATCGCTAATACTTCATAAATCGGAACCGCTTTTTCCCTTCCTTTTAACTTAATCGGTTCCAAAGTACGGACAATACAATGCTCTTTTACCTGAAAATAAGTCTCTTCACTTATATAAACCTGACCCTGTTTACTAATACTTTCTATTCTCTCCGCTAAATTCACCGAATCCCCGATTACCGTATAATCCATTCTTCTGCGGGTCCCTATACTCCCTGCAATAACCTCTCCCGTACTTATACCGATGCCAACATTTATTAACTCTTCGTTGTTTCTTTTTCTTTCCAGATTAAAACTTTTAAGTCTTTTTTGAATCTCTAATCCCGAAGAAACGGCTTTTAAAGAGGCATTTTTTTGTTCTACAGGAGCCCCCCAAAAAGCCATTATTTGATCTCCAACATACTTGTCTATTATGCCTTCGTATTTAAATATCACATCCACCATTATGGCAAAATATTTATTTAATAACTCCACTACTTTTTGTGGGGGAATAGTTGCTGCCAAAATAGTAAATCCCCTTATGTCCGCAAACAAAATAGTAACCTCTCTTTTTTCTCCTTCTTCGGTCAATAGCTTTTTATCCCGTTGAGAAAGAATTTTACTTACTACCTGTTTAGCCACAAAAGTTCCAAACATACGCTCAATAAATCCTTTTTCTTTCAATGATTTAAGCATATTATTAAAGTTGTCAGCTAATATACCAATTTCATCATTTTTTTCGGATTTTATTTGTACATCTAAGTCTTCAAAGTCATTATTATTAATTCTTTTATTTGTTTCTCGAACCTGATAAATGAGTTTATTAATCGGCCTAATTATCATTATTGAAACAGAAGTGGTGGTTATAATAATCCAAAGAACTAATATTCCCCCCGTTACCCCAATTATTGTATTTCGAAGATTCTGCATTGTCCGCTCTATGTTTTTCAGAGAAAAACCAAAACAAGCATTTCCAATTTTTTCATTTCCAAACATAATGGGTACAGAAATTTCATACAGGCCTTCTTTAGTATAATCCCCCCCTTCTTTACTACTGCTGCGAATAACCTCTCCTTCAGCATCTAAAATTTTAGCATAGACAATCTCCTTATCCTCCATCATTGCCCGGGTAAAAGACGAAAGCATAAAAGTATCCGGTTCCGGAAGAAGAAATTCTCGTAAATTCGCCGCACCACTTTTCGCCGAAGATTCAAAACGCCCGATAGAAACTTCTCTCATTTTTTTATTTACTACGTTCAAAACAGTTATATAAAGACAAACGCCTGTGGCTAAAATAGGAACACTCACTAATACAATTGATTTTATCTTTAAACTCACACTCTTTTTAGGCATAGATTATTAC
This sequence comes from uncultured bacterium, assembly GCA_965371605.1. Classification (GTDB taxonomy): domain Bacteria; phylum CBDUZB01; class JAGLHV01; order JAGLHV01; family JAGLHV01; genus JAGLHV01. The sequence continues at coordinate 4,468 of CBDUZB010000065.1, read as the reverse complement.
CATGTCACAATTTAAAATCAAGTTCTTTTAGGATACCAAAAAAATACTTTGTCTTTGACAACCAAAAAACATATTCATTAACACTTGGGATTCTATAATATTCATCGGAAAAAGTCAATGTATCATTTCCAAATCCAATTAGAGTTTTTTTCTTGCAATTATTATTTTTTTGTGATATTTTAGTATGGTAAAGGGTTTTTTTGTTTTCGGGCAAAAAAAATGAAGACAAAAAAAGTTTACGTCTTAAACGCATCCTGTTTGATTTATGCAGCCTTTTCTTTTTTTTAAAAATGGATTTATTGTTCATTAAAATCACCAAAAAGTTGATTTGACAAATAGCCGCACCATTATCATTGATATCGGAGGAGCAATACTTTTGATCAGTGCAATTGCAAAACCAATTCGGAGACTAATTAATGAATCCCGAAAAATTATAAAAGATGATTTAAATCGTTAGCTGCCAACACTTTCTTATGATGAAATCGGGAAATTGTCTTTTACTTTTAATCAAATATTAAAGGAATTACGGAGATAAAAAAAGGATGGAAAATAATAATAAAGCCGTGGGAAAAAAAGTAAAAAAAGGGACAAGAAAACTAAAAAAAACTCAGGCCCAATTAGTTCAATCAGCAAAGATAGCAGCTGTCGGACAATTAGGAGCAATCGTGGCGCATGAACTAAATAATCCCCTGGGTGGCATTTTAGGTTATGCTCAGTATCTTTTGGATAAAATAAAAAAACCGGATTTTTCCTCTACAGATTTTAAAAATTGCAAAAAAAAATTAAAGTATATAGAAATAGAGGCCCAACGCTGCAAAAAAATCGTAGAAAACCTGCTTCTTTTTTCCCAAAAGCCTGTTTTCCACAAAAAACCCCTTGATATAAGAAGTGTATTAAAAAACACACTTCTTACGATGGAACAACAGCTTTCTCGTTATAACATCAAAGCGATTTATCGCTTTGCTCCAAACTTAAAAAAAGTACTGGGGGATGCCGACCAGATGCAACAAGTTTTTACTAATATAATTATAAATGCCCTGCATGCTATGTCCGAAAAAAAAGGAACCCTTACCATTACTGCCAAAAATAAAAATGAACACCAGATCGTAATTTCTTTTTCTGATACGGGTTGTGGAATTTCTCCGGCTAACATAGATAAAATTTTTGAACCGTTCTTTACTACTAAACAGAACGACAGAGGAACGGGCCTGGGCTTGTCTATCAGCCACGAAATTATCAAAAAACATCAAGGGTATATAGAAATAAAAAGTCAAATAGGAAAAGGAACTACTTTTACCATTTTCTTAGTTGCATTCAATAAATCGTAGACATATAGAGCGGAAAATAAGGAGTAACTTATGTCCAAAGGAAAAATAATGGTAATTGATGACGAAAAAGTCATGTGTCATCTACTTTCTGACTTATTAAAGGATAGAGGTTATGATGTTGAATATGCTTTATCCGGTAAAGAAGGACTCGCAATGGCACGACAAAAATCTTTTGATGTAGTCATAACCGATATAAAAATGCCTGAACTAAATGGCCTTCAAGTTATAACCAAATTAAAAAATATTGACCCCAATACAAGGGTTATCATAATTACAGCTTTCGGAAATATGGAAACCGCCCAACAGGCATTACGATTAGGAGCTTATGATTATCTCACCAAGCCTTTTGATATAGGAAAAGTTTCTTTCATAATAAAAAGAGCCGTTACTTCGAAAGAATTAAGTCTTACTAATCAAAAACTAATGCGACAACTAAAACAGAATAATATACTTTTAGAAAAAAAAGTAAAAGAAAGAACCAAACAATTAACCCTTCTCTACAAAACAGGATTAGAAATTTCTTCTTCTCTAAAATTAGAAAAGGTCCTTCAAAATATAGTAAAAAAAGTTAGTATTCTACTAGATTTGGAAATTTGTTCTATTCTTTTATGGGACAGCGAAAGGGAAGAATTATCTATTAAATGTGCTCAGGGATTAAGTAAAGATGTTATTTGTAATACAAGAATTAGAAAAGGGGAAGGAATCTCAGGATGGGTATTAGAAAAAAAGACCCCTTTATTTATTAAAAATATAGAATCAGACGAACGCTTTAAAAAAAGGTCTCGTGAAAAATACTATACCAGGTCATTAATAAGTGTCCCTCTATCAAAAGAAAAAAATGTTATTGGAATAATTAACATCAATAATAAAAAAACAAAAAAACCTTTCACCAATGATGATTTAGCCCTACTTAAAGAAATAGCGATAGAAGCAACTATCGCTATTGAAAATGCTACACTTTACAAAAAACTACAAGATACGCATCTACGCACTATTACCGCTTTAACAGCGGCTATCGACGCAAAAGATCATTATACCTGCCATCACTCCGAACAAGTAACTAAATATGCCATAGCCATTGCTAGTAAAATGAAATTACCCCCTCCCGAAATAGAAACAATAAAGCACGCCAGCCAATTACACGATATAGGTAAAATAGGAATTCCCGACTATATCCTGACTAAACCGGGTAAATTAACTAGTAACGAATGGCGGGAAGTAAAACTTCATCCTACCCGGGCAGAAGACATATTGGAACCATTAAATTATTTAAAAAAAGTAATCACACTAATTAAACAACATCATGAACGTTATGATGGAAAAGGATATCCAGGCGGGACAAGAGCAGAAAACATTGAACTCGGAGCCCGTATAATGGCTATTGCTGATTCCTTCGATGCGATGACATCGGAAAGGCCTTACCGAAAAAGATTTTCTCTGAAAAAAGCAATTGAAGAACTCGAAAAAAATAAAGGGACGCAATTTGACCCAAAAATAGTAGATGTTTTTATTAACCTTTTGAATGAAAAGCCTGATTTGGTTACTGTATAATCAAGCAACTAATATTTATCCGGAAGCAGTATTCAAAGGTTTTTCAATTGATTGAAAATTATTGTTTTAAGGAAAGAAAGCTCGAAATTTTATTAATAATAAAAAAAGCTGCTTTTTTTTTGTCCATAAAAGGATGTTTTTCTATATTATTTTTCCTATCAATAATAGTTATTTTATTAGTTTCCTTTCCGAAAGATTCTTTTACTTTATTTGCTACGATAAAATCCAGATTCTTTTTAATTAATTTATTTTTGGCATTTTTTTGCAAATGATCCGTTTCAGCAGCAAACCCAACCAAAATCTTATTTCCCTTTTTAGTTCCTAATCCAGCAAGAATATCCGCGGTTTTTACTAATGAAAGCATAATTCCTTCGCTTTTTTTAATCTTCTTTTTCTCTTTTTTGTCAGCACACCAGTCGGAAACAGCTGCTGCTCCGATAAAAACGTCTACTCCGAAAAAATGTTTTTTAACTTCTTTTTCCATTTCAAATGCACTTTTTATAGAAACAACTTTAACATCTTCGGGAAAAGGTAAGTGTGTTGGACCGCTTATTAAAATCACCTCCGCTCCTCTTTCCCTTGCCTCCCGGGCTAAAGCATATCCCATTCTCCCTGTAGAAGGGTTGGAAATAAATCTCACCGGATCCAAATACTCATGGGTAGGGCCGGCTGTAATCAAAAACTTTCTCCCCTCTAAATCCTTCTTTTTTCTATTTCCCTCTTTTAATATTTCCACGACTTTATCTACAATTTTATCTGTTTCCAGCAGTCTTCCTTCTCCTTTTGTCCCACAAGCTAAAAACCCACTTTCCGGACCGGCAAAAATAAATCTTTTTTCTTTTAATTTTTTTATGTTCTCCTGAACAATTTCATTTCTATACATATTCTTATTCATAGAAGGGCATATTAAAATAGGGACCCTGGCCGCTAAAACCAAACTACTCAGCAAATCATCAGCTAATCCTCCCGCTAACTTTCCGATAATGTTTGCAGTAGCAGGTGCAATCAATATTAAATCAGCGGCCTGTGCTAAAGATACATGGTTAATCTCCCATTTTGAAGGTTCCCCAAAAATATCTCCCATAACCGGATTCTTTGATATAGTCTGAAGTGTTAAAGGAGTAACAAACTGTTTTGCGGAGGAAGTCATCACACAAATCACTTTTGCCTGTAATTTAATCAGCTTCCTGGCCAAATCACAACTTTTATAAGCGGCAATACTACCGCTAATACCTAAAACAATAGTTTTATTCTTTAACACAATTATACCCTATTAAATAAAAAATTGGTTCTTTTGTAAACACTAAAAAGATTTATTTTTTACTTTTTCTTTTTAGAGGACTTTACTTCTTTCGGAGAAGACTTTTCGTTACTTGTTGCTTCCTTTTCCAAATTCTCTTTAATCTCTTTTTTGCTTACTTTTTTCAAAAGTATATTCTGAAGAGCTTCTTTGGCCAGAAAATAATTATTTTTGAATGTTTTATTTTTTTTCTTCCTTAAAATTCTAGCCTGTTGAACGGCTAAATACACTAACTCATATTTACACATTTCTACATCCAAAACCATTGCTTCAAAGGACTTTGTTTTTT
>CBDUZB010000064.1:0-8687 GCA_965371605.1 uncultured bacterium | reverse complement strand
AAAAAAAGAGAGGCATTACCTAAGGACGGAACCTTTCGGATAACCTCTCATCGTGATTCACTACAAAAGTATCATTTTTTAACTTTTTTGTCATCGGGGAATGAAATATTTATTCTGCTTTTAAACTTCCAATTTGGAAGCTTAAAAAGAGGATATTCCAAAAAATGAAACAGGTAATAATTCTTATTATTTTAAATTAAAAAGTATGCTTGCATACTTTTTTAAAATATGATATTTTAAGGAAACTAAGATTCGAAAATAGGGAACCCTTTGTTCCTTATATATCCGGGAGGAATTAAATGAACAAGTTTAAAAAAATAGTTATTTCTATTTGTTTTTTAGTTTGTAGTTTGTGTCTTTTTTCTTTAAATGCAGAGGAAGCTATTGATAATAGCGATTCCGCTGAAGATTTATTAAAACCGGTTTATGTAGTAAACGTTGAGGGGGTGATTGATCCTGTAGTAGCCCGTTATATAAATAGAGCTATAGGCCGTGCAGAAGACGAAAATGCACAGTGTTTAATTATTCAAATGGATACTCCCGGTGGTTTGGTTGAATCGATGCGTACGATTGTTTTAAAAATGGAAAATAGCACGGTCCCCATAGTTGTTTACATTACTCCCATAGGAGCAAGGGCTGCTTCGGCAGGGGTTTTTATTACTATGGCCAGTGATATTGCGGTAATGGCTCCGGGGACCCATATCGGCTCTGCCCATCCGGTGAGTATGGGAAAAAAAATGGATGAGGAAATGGCGAAAAAAGCGGTTAATGATTTAGTTAGTTTTATTATTAACCGGGCTAAAAGTCACAAGCGTAATGAAGAATGGGCGGAAAATTCGGTAAGGGAAAGTGTTTCGGTAACGGTTGAGGAGGCTGTCAAGTTAAAAATAGTGGATTTTCAGGCTAAAAATTTTAAAGAGCTTCTGGAAAAATTAGAAGGAAGAGAAGTAATAAAAAAAGATGAGAAAAGTACTTTACATACCCTTAAAGCTGTTATAAAATATTTAGATATGACGTTCAGGGAGAGATTTTTGCATACACTGGCTAATCCTAATATTGCTTATATTTTAATGATTTTTGGAATATACGGAATAATTTATGAATTTCATTCCCCCGGGATCGGGTTTGCCGGAACGGTAGGAGGGATTTGTCTTATTTTAGCTTTTTTTTCTTTGCAAATTCTTCCGGTAAATTTGGCCGGTGTGTTTTTAATAATATTAGGGATACTTCTTTTTGTGCTGGAACTCTGGACAATCAGTTATGGCATATTGGCTATAGGAGGAATAATTGCTTTTGTGATTGGTTCTTTTATTTTAGTAGATTCTCCGCAATCTGCTGAATTTTATCATCTTTCGGTAAGTTTAATTGTTTCTATGGCTATTACTACTTTTTTGTTTTTTGCTGTTGCCATTACCGCTGCTTTAAAATTGCGGAAGAGCAAACCTACTACGGGAAAAGAAGGAATTGCTGGTAAAATCGGATACGCAAAAACTAAACTTGCACCTGAGGGAATGGTTTATGTTGAAGGGGAATATTGGTCAGCCCGAATTGAGGAGGGGGTGATAGAAAAGGGAGAAAAAATCGAAGTAATCAGTATAGCAGGACAACTTTTGAAAGTAAAAAAAATATAAGGAGGATTAGGTTTATGGGTTCTTTAATGGTTGGTCTGGTTATTGTAGGTTTTATTATTTTAACTAACGCTGTAAAAGTCATCAGAGAGTATGAAAGAGCAGTAATTTTTAGGTTGGGACGGTTGTTACCGGAACCTAAAGGGCCGGGATTATTTGTAATTATTCCGTTTATAGACAAAATTGAAAAGATAAATTTGAGAGTGATAACGATGGATGTTCCTGAACAGGAGATAATTACTAAAGATAACGTTACCATAAAGGTAAATGCTGTGGTTTATTTCCGGGTAATGAATCCTAATAATGCGGTGACCAAGGTAAATAACTATTTTCACGCAACATCTTTAATTGCCCAAACAACCCTGCGCAGTGTATTGGGGGGAGTGGAATTGGATGCGTTGCTTTCCGAGAGAGAATCAATTAACCAGAAACTGCAGAAAGTAGTAGATGAATTGACTGATCCCTGGGGGATTAAGGTGAGTGTGGTAGAAATAAAAGATGTGGAATTACCCGAGGTAATGAAGCGGGCGATGGCGAAACAAGCTGAAGCGGAAAGAGACAGAAGGGCTAAAATTATTGCTGCAGAGGCGGAATATCAGGCTTCAGAAAAGCTTTCTATGGCGGCAAAAGTAATTGAGGAAACTTCCGTAGCAATACAATTAAGATATTTACAAACTCTAAAAGAAATTGCTGCGGAAAATAATTCCACTACTATTTTCCCGATACCCATAGATTTATTTAAACAATTTATAAAAAAATAAGCCTGGGGTTTTTTTAAATTAGGTGAAACTCAAACAAGTACATTTTTTTAACGATAATTTGTTGTAAGAGCGATTGTGGTTTAAAGGGTGGGCAAGCCCACCCCTACGCGAAAAATTTGCTATATCGTTCAAAACACATTTCACCTTCATTTTTTTGTTTTGAGTTTAGTATTTATTCTTTGTTTTTTTATTTCTTTAACTTATAACTGTAGTTGTATTTGTAGTTGTTGTTAACTCATAACTTATAACTAATAACTTATAACTGTTGTTTATTTGCTAACTAATAACTGTAGTTTCTGTTTATGGACTGGTAGCTGTCTTTTTTCTTTAACCCGTAATTTTAACGAAAAGGATTTTTAATGATAAAAGGAACATCTTCAAGTTGGATCGGAACGGATGAGTCGGGAAAAGGGGATTACTTTGGCCCATTGGTAATTGCCGGATTTTATATCGAAAAAACCCGCATAAGTGAATTAACCGAATTGGGGGTGCGGGATAGTAAACGGATAACTTCGGATAATGTTATGAATAGAATAAGCGATTCTTTGCGTAAAATGAATAGCCATTATTCTATTGTTGTTATCGGGCCGGAAAAATATAATGAGCTGTACGCTAAAATAAAAAATCTTAATCGTTTACTTGCCTGGGGGCATGCCCGGGTAATAGAAAATTTACTTGATAAGGTGAAATGTGAAAAAGTAGTTACCGACCAATTCGGGGATGAAAAGTTTGTTTTAAATGCCCTGATGAAAAAAGGGAAACGGATTTTTTTAGAGTTAAGGCCTAAGGCTGAAGATGATTTAGCCGTAGCGGCTGCTTCTATTTTAGCCCGGGCGGAATTTATTAAAAGGATGAAAGCCCTGTCTCAGGAAATCGGCACTGATTTACCGCGGGGGGCTTCTTCCCTGGTGGAAGAAAAAGCACGGTTTTTAGTTCAAAAACACGGCCCGGAAATATTGAATAAAGTCGCTAAGATGCATTTTAAAACAACAAAAAAAATAATAGGGGCCGGAGTTGACTAAGAGTTATGCATCCCCTGGCAAGAGAAACTCAAGAGGCTTAAAAATGGGAGAGAAAAAAGTAGTTTACATTACGGGGCCTCCCGGTTCAGGAAAAACTGATTACCTTTACAAAAATCTAAAAGAAATAATAAAGAGCAAAAAGGCAAGGCCGGAGGAAATTCTTTTTTTTACTTTTAATGATAAAATAGCCGAAGAAGTAAAAGAAAAGCTTATTAAATGGACAGAGGAAGGATTTGCCGACCTTTGGATTAATAGTTTTTCTTCTTTTTGTAAAAAAATTCTTAGAGATAATTATTATCAGTTATCCGCCTTACCGCAAAAAACATTTCTTGGGCCTAATTTTCAGATAATCGGAGGGATGGAAGAAAAATTAGTTCTTAAAAGGCTTTTGGAAGAACCCTCTCTGAATTTAAAATTTTACGCTAAGGCAAAGTCTTCTGTTTTTTTTATTAATGAAATGGTTAACTTTGTCGATTTAATGAAACAAAATCTCCATAAACTTAAACGATTGAAAGAAGAAGGCGGAAAGTTTGCGGAATTAGAAAAAATTTTTTATAAATATAATACTCAACTTCACGGGAGTGATTATCTGGATCTTCGTGATCTTACCCTGCAGACAATTGATTTATTTAAAGGAAGAAAGGATGTATTTGAAGCCTATAGAAATAAATTCAAGTATATTTTAGTGGATGATTTCGAGGATATTGATTATCATCAATTTCGACTTCTGCAAATTCTTGCTGATGCTCAAAGCAACCTTAAGGTAGCCGGCAACGTTGAAGAAAGTATTTTTTCTTTTCGGGGAGCAAGGCCGGAAGAAATAAAGAAAAAGTTTATTCAGCAATTCAACCCGCAGGTTATAAACATTTCCTCTAAGCCAAACATTTCCCCTGTTGAAATTTTACCTTATAAATTTGATACCGGCAAAGAAGAAATTTTTTTTATTGCCCGCCGGATTTATAAATTAATAAGAGAAAAAAATAAAAAAGGAGAAACCTTATATTATAAAGATTTTCTTGTTCTCTCCCGGGATATAGGAAAAGAAATAGATGGTTTAGTCAATGCGTTGTCGTTTTACCGGATTCCCTGTACAGTGATAGGAGGAACAGGGTTTTTCAAACAACCGTTAATTATCAGCCTTATTTCCGTTTTACAGGTAATAGATAAATTTAAGAAGAAAACACTCTCTAATTTTCATATCATTTGGGCATTAACTACCTTGAATTTTTGCATAGATAAAGTAGATATGGAAAGATTGGTTACTTTTAGTGAGAAAAAAAATAAAAACCTGTTGGAAATTTTTGGAGAATTGAAAGGTTCTTCGTTTCCTTATTTAAAAACCCGGACACGGGATGTTCTTTCTGAATTCGTAGAGAAAATAAAAGAGTTTCAACAAATTAAAGCAGAAAAATCGCTGGAAGAAATTCTCTATAAAATATATTTGGATTTTGGTTTTCTTCAGCAAAGCATAGATGATAAAAAAATAGCCGGACAGCTTAATTATTTTAATGAAATAATAAAAAAATATCAAAGAATAGAAAACCGGTTTTCCGGTAAAAAGTTGGGTTTTGAGAAGTTTATGGAGAACTTGCAGGGATTGATGTCTTCATACGGACGGGAATTGGGTATTCAATTGGAGGAAGAAGATGATGCTGTAAAAATAATGACGGTCCAGCAGGCTAAGGGGAAATTTTTTAAGGTAGTGTTTGTTATCGGGTTGGTGGAAGGGAAATTCCCCCGGCAATATAAAGAGGATATTCTTTTAAATAATAAGGAAAAAGAACTTTTAGGGCTTAAGCCCTTAATAAAGTCGGTAGAGTATATAAAAGAGGAAGAAAAGATTTTTCAGGTGGCAGTCAGCCGGGCAAGGAATATGCTCTATTTAACCTGTGCAAAAAGATATGATTCGCAAAGAGAGGAAGAAATATCCGGTTTGCTGGTTGATTTTTTAGAAAAAGAGGGAAAAAAGTTTCTTTCGGGTGATGAGCAAATTTTGACTTATGATGATTTGCTGGGATTGCTTTTGCGCGACGGCCCAAATATGGAACTTGAAGAATGTTTAAAAAAAGACGAAAATAAATTTTTGTTTTACCAGTGGATTAAAGAAAAATACTCACTTATTAATTTGTATGATAAAGTCCAATTGCCTCAAAATTTTTATTTTACCCCTTCCAAAATAAAGACATACCTTGATTGTCCCGCTAAATTCTTTTTTCGCTATTGTCTGAATATTTTTAGTTCTCCTCAGCCTGCCCTTTTTTTAGGTATAGTAATTCATCGGGTACTGGAGCTGTTCCATAAAGAGTATGCGTCCCCGGCACAATTACAGGATAAGGCGATAGCCCGGAATTTAGATGGAATAGTCAGGAAGGTCTGGCGGGAAGAAGCGAAAAATTTTGAAACTAAGTTTGAAAAAAAGATATACGAGAGGGAAATATATAATATTTTAGCCCGATATCTAAAATTGGAAAAAACAAGAACTTTTTTGAAGATATCGAAATGTGAAGTACCTTTTAAGTGGGAAACGGAAGGGTTTAATTTTAGAGGAAGAATAGACAGGATAGATATAACCGAAGATTCTTCCTGTGAATTGATTGATTATAAAACCACTAAAGCGTTTGCTTATCAGGGAGATACCCTTTGGAACAAATGGATTAAAGGGAAAACTGATTTTCAGCCGGTAATTTACTTATTAGGGGCAAAAGAAATTGTAGGGGATAAAATCTGTTCGTTTAGTATTTACTGGTTGAAGAAAAAAAGCGGTAATGATTTTAAAACAACACTCAGGATATTAAGTGACGGGGAAAAGGAACCAGACAAGAATAAAAAACAAATAAAATGGCTCAGTACTTCGGAATTGGAAGAATCTAAGGAGAGTTTATTGCAGATTAGCAGGGAAATTATGGAGGGGGAATATAGGCCTAAACAGGGATTTAATACCTGTAAAAATTGTGATTTCCACTGGCTCTGCGAATCCTAAAGTCCGGGATAATAAAAATATGAATAAATTAACCGATGAACAAATTACAGCAATAAATCAGATTGAAGGAAAGGTCTGCCTTAAGGCAGGTGCCGGGACCGGAAAAACACTGGTTTTAACCAGTAGATATATCCGGATATTAAAAACCTTGCTTAAGGGAGGATATGTTTTAGAAGATGCTGTTATGAGTATTGTTGCCGTAACCTTTACTAAAAAAGCGGCCAACCAGATGCGCACGAAAATCAAGGAAAATCTTACTGAGTTTTCCAGTCTGGCGGCTGTTTTATCCGGTGCGTATATTAGTACAATAGATGCTTTTTGTCTCAGGCTTTTAAAAGAAAATGCTTTTTTAGTCGGAATTGATCCGGACTTTGTAATTATGGAGGAAATAGAAAGTAAGCTTTTATTTTTAAAAGAGGCAAAAAATATCTTTAATACCAGTGATTTGCCCGCAATATCCTTCAATGTAAGTGTGGATTTCTTTCTGAGAGAAGTGTATTCTTTTATCCGCCGATTGAAAAATAATGCTATAAACCCCAGTATGTTTAAGGAAAATGTAGAAAAAATTAATGATTTAGATGAGAAAAAAAAATTAGGCGAGATTATTTTTTGCCTTTATGCCGCTTACGAGGAGAGATTAAAAAAAGAAAATAAATTTGATTTTCAAAGTATTCTTTTAGCCGGATTGTCCTTGCTGGAGAATGAACAGATAAAAGAAAAATACAAAGATTTTTTTAAATATATTCTGGTAGATGAATATCAGGATACTACTTTTCTGCAGGATAAGTTGTTGAGGGAATTATCTTCATATAGTGGAAATTATTTTGCGGTAGGGGATGTGAATCAATCTATCTATGCCTTTCGTGATGCCCGTCCGGAAAATATGATGAATTTTGACCAAGAAACAAAAAAAGAAGGTAAAAGCCTTTCTTTAACTACTAATTTTCGCTCTTTTGATGAGATTTTGAAATTAAGTAACCAATGTTTTCGGGAACAAATGCCTTATTTCCAACCGCTTCATTCCGGGAAGAATAAAGACTCTCTTTGCTGTGAAATAAATCTTGCTCGTAGTGCGGAGGAAGAAGCGGAATTTATTGCCCAGCGAATATTGGCTCTTTTGGAAAGTGATTCCGAATCGCTAAAATGTAAGGATATTGTAATTTTATTTCGGGGAATACGGAATATTAGTACCTATGAAGAAATTTTGTATAAACATCATTTGCCTTTTATAACCGTTGGAGGTTCCGGGTATTACAACCGTCCGGAGATAAAAGATATTATTTCTCTTTTAGCTGTTATTAATAATCCTTTTGATGATATAAATTTAGTGAGGGTTCTTAGGGGGCCGGTATACAGGATTAGTAATTCTACCTTACAAAAATTAGCTAATTTAAAACCCGGTGAAGATATTGAAGATGAGGAAAAAGATATAAGAGGCAAGGGGAATTATCCTCTTTATGATGCATTAGAAAAGATGAAAAATTTAAATATTAAGGATGAGGAGAAGGCCTCTTTAAGAAGATTGAGGGAGTTTATTGATGAATTTATTTACCAAAAAAATAAATTACCGTTAGGCCGGTTTTTATATTGCCTGATTCAAAATAGCGGTTATACAAGCTATGTACAAACACTGTCTCCCATAGAGCGAAAAAGAAGCCTGGCTAATATTGATAAATTTTATCAATTGGTCTGCCGGTTTGAAGAGAGAAATTTAATTCCTGTTTTAGAAGATTTTATTGCTTATCTTAAAGAGGTTATTGATCAGGAAACAATGGAAAGCGAAGAAAATCACGAAATAGAAGATGTCATTCAGTTAATGACAATTCATCAGGCTAAAGGGTTGGAATTTCCGGTGGTTTTCGTGGCTAATATTTCTCCGGACAGTTTTCCTCCCAGGAGTCGTACCCCCAGATACTATTTTGACGCAAAAGAGGGGTTTTTGTGTAAAGATAACAAAGAGGAAGAAGAGAAAATAAAGAAAAAAAATAAAGAGCGATTTAGCTGTGAAGAGGAAAGGCTCCTTTATGTAGCAATGACCAGAGCTAAAGAACGCTTGATTCTTTCCGGAAGAATAAAAGAAGATGTAAAAGGGAAAAGCAGAAAAAGCCGTTTTATAGATTATTTTTTTAAGATGCAGGAGGAGAAATTAATATTAAAGGAAGAATATGGTAATTTATTAATTGAAGCGAATAAGCTTTTTCCGATAAAGGAAGAATGGAGAGAAAAAAAGTATAAGGGATATTCTTTTAATCCGGAACAAAAAATAAACAGGGAGGAAATTGAGCGGTATCTTGAT
>CBDUZB010000063.1:0-8753 GCA_965371605.1 uncultured bacterium | reverse complement strand
GAAGGAAAGAGTACGGAATATTACTGGAGTGGTAAGCTGTTTAGAGAGGGAAATTATAAAGATGGTAAAACAGAAGGAATAGTTAAGGAATACTATGAAAGTGGCCAATTAGACAGGGAGGCAAATTTTAAAAATGGTAAACCGGAAGGAAAGAGTAAAGAATATTACGAGAGTGGCGAAGTAAAGAAAGAAGCAACTTTTAAAGATGGTAAACCGGAAGGAGAGAGTAGGGAATATTATCAGAGTGGTAAGCTGTTTAAAGAGGCAAATTATAAAAATGGTGAGTTGCGAGGAAAAAGTAAAGAGTATTATGCGACAGGCAAGATAAAGATAGAGTTAAGCTTTAAAAAGAATAAACTCGAAGGAAAAAGTAAGGAATATTACGAAACTGGTGAATTGAAAACAGTGTCAAAGTATAAAAAAGGGAAGTTAAAAGGGGGAACTAAAGAATATTACGAAGATGGTAAATTGAAAATGGAGTCAATTTTTAAAGATGGTAAGCCGGAAGGAAAGAGTAGGGAATATCACGAAAACGGAAGGGTAAAAAAAGAATCAAGTTATAAAGATGGTAAATTAGAAGGAATGACTAAGCAGTACTATGAGACCGGAGAATTAGGATATGAAGAAAATTATAAGGCGGGTAAAAAGGACGGTATTACTAAAATATATCTAAAGGGTCATTTAACGCCGACATTAATAAATACATATAAAGATGGGCAACTAATTAATAATGAAAAGAATATTACGGAAGAAAAAAAACAGGAAAATAAGGGGCGGGGAAAATCAGGGGAGAAGGGAAAAAAGAAGTAAAAAATTTTTAAAAAAGGAAAATTGGAAAAAATGGATAAAATAGCTTTTGAGAGATTGGTAAACATTTCCGTGGAGAATTTACCAACAAAGTTTCTCCGGAAAATGGAGAATATTATAATCGTAATCGAAGATCTTCCTTCCCGGGAGGTAATGTTACAATGTGGTGTGAAGAATTCCCGGCACCTTCTGGGATTATATCATGGTGTACCACTGAGCAGGAGGGGCGTAAGGTATGGGAATGTTTTGCCGGATAAGATATCAATATATAAAAAATCCATAGAAGCCTTATGTCGAACAGAAGAGGAGATATCATTGAAAGTACGGGAAGTAGTAATGCATGAGATTGGGCATTATTTCGGCATGAGTGAGGAAGAACTCAGGAAGGCAAATATATAGGGAACATATACAACGGAATAAATGATTAATAGAGAAGTAAACGGCCGCTTTTAAGCAAGGAGTACTATTGTGAAATTGGAAAATTTAAGTAAATGCAATTTATGTGAAAGTGAATCTATCTTTTCAGTAGATAGTAACCATAATATTTTTAAATGTAATCACTGTGGATATATATTTGATAATCCACGGCCTGCTTTTGATGAAATCAAAGATTTTTATTCTAAAGAAGAGCAATATGATGGATGGCTTAAAGAGGAAAAAGGTAGAAATATTCTATGGCAACGACGCCTAAAAATGATAAAAAAATTTAAAAACGCAGGCACTCTCCTGGATGTGGGAACAGGAATAGGGCAATTTTTATATTTTGCCGGAAATGATTTTAAAGTAGAAGGAACCGAGGTGTCAGAAAGTGCAATAAAAGTGGCTAAGGACAAATATGATTTGAATTTGAAAAAAGGTCAAGTAGAAGATATTGACTTTGGTGATTGTCGATTTGATGTGATAACACTTTTTCATGTATTAGAGCATGTACCGTATCCATCCCGGCTCATAGAAAAATGTTATAATTTGTTGGATAAGGAGGGTATTCTTATTATTACAGTTCCTAATGAAATTAATTCTTTTGTAAAACCTCCCCTTAAGCGGTTATTATCATTTTTTCGAATTGGTAAATTTAAAAAGTACGGGATATTTGGATTACCTAAATTGGAACTAAACGGTACTTTATCTGAAATACATTTATCACATTTTACTAGTTCCTGTTTAAAAAAATGGCT
The DNA here is from genome assembly GCA_965371605.1 of uncultured bacterium. GTDB lineage: Bacteria > CBDUZB01 > JAGLHV01 > JAGLHV01 > JAGLHV01 > JAGLHV01. The sequence continues at coordinate 6,771 of CBDUZB010000063.1, read as the reverse complement.
TAGTAAAAAAAAGTTTGTTGTAATCGAGGACACATTGGATCCTTATTACATCGCAATGGGAATTAATAAAATTATTCACGATTGTTTGTATTTATTTTTTTTAACAATTAAAAACATATTTAAGGTTAATATATATGATACTATCTGGATTGTTGCAAGACACAAATAATTTAACATTTTACCTTTCCTTATTTTACGAATCAAATAGGTTGCTGTTCCCTTTTAACTCTAATTTATTTAAAAAGAAAGATATTTGTATATTATGAATAAGCTAAAATTTATACTGGGGATTTTTATTATTATTTTTAGCGGCATTATGATGATAGTTAGTATGGTTTTGGGAATAGTTAGCGTTGCCAAGGGATTGTACAAAGATGTCTATACTTTTCCGGTATCCCTGTCAATTTCTACGGAAAGTTCAAAGACAGATTCCTTTACCGCAAAAAAAGGAGATGATTTTTCTGTTTGGTTAAAAGTTCCTGATAGACGGATAGAAAATAAAGATTTTAAGACTACTGGTTTTTTTATTAATCAAAAAGCAGAAGTAATTAGTGAATTTAAAGAAAATTTTAAGCTTGGATATCTTCGAAATAGTTTTGGCCGGGGACAGTATTACAAATTAGGGGTGCATAGTTTTGAAAGTGATTTCCAGGGATGGATAAATTATACAATAGGTGGTAAATGGAGTCCTCCATATAATGGTTTTTTGGTAATAAGACAACGGAAATCTTTTTCATTTCCAGTAAGGGAGATAGGTGTTTTTGTGGCAGGAATTTTGTTGCTTATTATAGGAGTTGGAACAGTTGTAAAAAATAGTTTAGCTGAGAATGGGAGAATAAAGGGGTTTACGTAAAAAAATTTGACAAATTTAATAGTTGTGTTACAATGGAGGCAATGTGTTTGCTCATACTTTTATAATCTTTGACAAAATCTATAAAAGGGAGGAAAAAGATAATGGCGACAGAATTTGTAACAGGCATTGCTCAAGGAAAGGACAGTTTTAGCGTAGGTAAAGAAGCGGCACAAAAGGCGTTAAAAAAAATGAGAGGAGAAGAAATTAATCTCTCTATTGTGTTTTGTTCTTCCGAGTATAATTATGCAGAAGTCGTAAAAGGAATAAAAGAAGTTACAAATAATGCTTCGCTTATTGGTTGTTCAAGCGCTGGTGAATTTACTGAGGAACAAGTCAGTAAAAAAAGTGTTTGTTGTGCTTTGATCTCTTCGGATTCTCATAAATTTTTTCTTGGAATGGGAAAGGGCCTTCAGGAAGATGAAGTAGCAACAATAAACCAGGCCGTAAAAGAGTTTCCGAAGACAGTAAAGGATTATCCACATTTGTCTTGTATTGAACTGATTGACGGATTAAGAGGAAAAGGAGAAGAAACAACTTTACTTGTCAGTAATATTTTAGGTTCTGTAAGTAGATTAGCCGGGGGAGCTGCAGGGGATGATTTAAAGTTCGAAGAAACGAAAGTATTTCTAAATGACCGGGTAGAAACCAATGCAGTTATTTTAGGCTTAATAGCTTCCAAAACTCCTGTGGGAATAGGCGTAAAACATGGTCATAAACCATTTAGTCCTTCTTTAAATGTAACTAAATCCGAGGGATGTATTCTTTACGAATTAGATAACAGGCCTGCTTTAGAAGTATGGAAAGAGTACACCCGCAAAAAAGCTAAGGAAATTTATAATATAGATGTAGATAAGTTAACGGAACCTTCCGATATAGGAAGTTATCTTATTAAATATGAAGCAGGATTACTTGCGGGGACAGAATATAAGGTGCGTGTACCTCTTTCTGTTAATGCAGATGATTCTCTCAATTTTGCGTGTAATATTCCCGAAGGGGCAGTAATAAGAATTATGGAAAGTCCCAAAGAAGAACAAATTGCCTCAGCAAGAAAAGCAGCAGAATTAGCTGTTGCTTCTTCAAAGGGGAATAAAATTGTTGGTGCAATTGTTTTTGATTGTGTATGTAGAGCACTTATTCTGGGGGATGAATTCTCTAAAGCAGTTGAAGCAATAAAAGAAGTTATCGGGAAAGATGTTCCCCTGATTGGTTTTGAAACTTACGGAGAAATTGCAATGGAATTAGGACAATTAAGCGGATTTCATAATACTACGACTTCTATTTTGTTGCTTACTGAAAAATAAGAAAGGAAGGAATAACAACTATGACAGAAGAAATTTACAATGAAAAAAAATTGATAGATCTTTTTAAACAATCTGTAGGATTAGAAAAGGCAGAAAAAACCATTGAAAATGCCCTTAATAAAACAGGGCTTTTAGGTAAAAAAAACAACTTAACCCAAGAAGATTTAGTAAAAATATGTAATTTCATAAAAGAAGGTGAAAAGGGGCTCATTAATGTAGTCGCTACTTGTCTAATTATAAAAATTAATTTATCGTAAATGAAACTGTAAAGTTTATTTGTTGACAAAGAATAAATGTTAGTGTCCTTGTTTGTAAACCGGTTTTAGTTTAAAATATTTACCTGCTCATTTAGCATTTTGTTATTTATCCTGCCTTAAAAGTATAATAAACCGAAAAAATAAAAACATTAGAAAAAAAAGATATTTTGCTTTTGTATTTTTTTAATAAAACAAGGGGACACAACTAAAAAAATAAATAAATTGACAGGAGAAGAACAATTAATTAATATATAAATATATTCAGTAAACAGGGATGGATTGAAGATGGAGAAGAATGGAGGTGGAATGAAGATTTGGTTGATTTACTTTGTCGTGGTTGCTTTTGTGTTTCAAATAAGCGAAGTAGTAATAGCAGGTAACACTGCTAACCATCAAGTAACAATTAATATAATTGCTGTTGATGAATTAATTATTTCAGGGGGAAATGTTGCCCTGACTGTTAATTCGGCAACTGCCGGAACTTCTTTAGGTGATGTTAGTGATAATGCTTGTGCTCTTGATTGGACGACTAATTCCGGTACGAATAAAAAAATTACCGGGCAGTTAGATGCTGATTATTCATCCGGTATTTTATTAGCAGTAAATGTTGGTGTTGCTGGTGGGAATGGCGACAGCAGAGGACAGCAAACACTTATTAGTGCAAGTGCCGTGGATATTGTTACCGGAATGCATAATGAAAATGTTGGGAATAATGTTCTTGGCTATACAACATCGGTTTCTATTGCTTCTCCCGAAAGTGAAACCAGGACAGTTATTTACACTATTACCGATCAGTAGAAGAATAAAGATGTGCTGTTTTAAGGGTGGCCAAATTTTATTTTCAAAAGAAAAGATGCAATTATGAAAACAGGAAAAACGATAATAAACATTGAGAATGTAACTAAGAAATATTTTCAGAAAGAATTATTTTTTAAAAAAAGAGAGGTTGTCGCTGTTAGCCACTTTAATTTACAAATTAAACAAGGTGAAGTAATTGGTTTGATTGGGCCAAATGGTGCCGGCAAAACGACTATTATGAAGATGATTATTGGCTGTATTAAACCAAATATGGGGACTATTGATGTTTTCGGCCGGAGAATTGACAGCAATCGTTTGACCGATTTTCGGGAAAAGATTGGATATTTACCGGAAACTACCATTTTACATGATTATTTTAAAGTAGAAGATTTGCTGGATTTTTATGCTTCCTTTTTTGGATTGACCCGTAAGCAAAAAAAAGAGAGAATAAATATCCTTCTGGATGATGTTGGATTGAAGCATAAAAGAAAAGAAACTGTAAAATCTTTATCCATTGGTCAAAAGAGAGTACTTGGTTTAGCCCAATCGTTGATTAATGACCCTGAATTGCTTATCCTGGATGAGCCAACTGTTTATCTTGACCCGGTAGTTTTAAATTGGTTCAGGTTAATGCTGATTAAATTAAAAGGAGAAGGTAAAACCATTCTTTTGTCTTCTCATATCCTTTCCGAAGTAGAAAAACTAACGGATAGGGTAGCTATAATTAATAATGGCAGGTTGGTTTCTTTAGAAGTTACTCGGGAATTAATCAAACGCGGTTCACTCAACGAAGAATTTTTAAGATTAATAGACGGTGATAAGGAATAAATATGCTCGATAGAATTAAAATAATTTATTTAATGGCTAAAAATGTATTTAAGGCATCCTTACAGGATAGAGTAATGTATGGGCTTCTTTTTCTCTCTCTGTTATTTGGTTCCATGGCTCATTTACCATTTGTATTGAAGGAATTAGAGGGGTTTAAGGGAGAAACCCCACTTATTATGGCTGTTGAAATTGGGTTTATTTTTATAGTTGTTTTTATGATTCTTATAGTCGTGTTTGTTTCTCTTGGAATACTCCGGGATCAATTGGAATCCGGAAAAATGTTATTGATATTGTCCAAACCGATAAGAAGGTGGGAGATGCTCTTTGGAATTACTCTGGGACTGATGGAGATGCTTTTTCTGAATTGGTTAGTAATCACCGGTGGATTGTGGGCAACCATTTTTATTCATACCAAACAGTTAAACCTTAATATATTTTTAGGGATGGGATTTATTTTATTGCTGGGAATTCTTTTTTTATCTCTTATAATAATGATATATACTTTTATTCCTACCGGTTTAAGCGGGATTTTAGCCTTTTTGGTTTTTATGGGTAGTTTTGGAGTGGTTAATTTAAACCGTTTAGTCCAAGGGATTAATTATCCGTGGTTAATAAATCCGGTTAAAATTATTATTAAATGTTTACCCCCGATAGCTCCGTTATTGGCTGTTTCTATGAATACGTTGGGAATGGTATCTCTGGATATAAGGGTTTTTTCACCGACACTACATACTTTGATTTTGATAGTAGTATTTAATATTATTGGATTTATAAAATTTAATCAGATAAAATAGAAAATGGAAACAAATTAGAGGATTAAAGGAAAAATAGAAATGATAAAAAAAACACTTTTTTGGATGATGGGAAGTATTTTTTTTCTGAGTATAATTTTATTCCGGGGGCTTTTGCTCAAGAAAAACCCTTTATAATGGGAATGCGTGTTGGTTGTGTTATAGAAAATTGGCAGATGGGTAAGCAAGAAGAAGGGGGTTTTTCCCGATCAGAAGAAAATTCAGGGACTGTTCTTTTTTCCGGGGTTGGTAATGGTGTTGATTTTAGTATCTATAGTAATTACTATTTTTCAAATTGGGGGGTAATGTTAGAATTGGGAAGCAGGATATTACCGGAGAAAAAAATTTATGTAGAATCTACTTCTCCGGAAGAGAACGAGTATTATGAAAATAGTTTGGTAATTTTTCCGATAACTTTAAGTTTGATGCGTAAAATAAATATTTCCGGTTCAAAGATTATTCCTTATTTTGGGCTGGGAGTAGGAGTTTATATCTCTGAATTAAAACAAAGACATTGTTTTGAAGGGGTGGAAGGGAGATGGTTGGCGGCTTCTTCGAATCCTGTTGGGGTACATTTGTTAGGAGGATTTGATTATCCTTTAGCAGGTAATGTGCTATTTGGTTTAGAACTTAGATGTAGTTATGCAAATGCGGATTGGGAAATAAAGGATATTGATAGAAATGATAAAACTGAATTAGAAGATATTGATATCGGGGGTATGTCTTTTAAAGCAGGATTGGGTTATAAATTTTAGAATTCATAATTATTGTTTTGCCGGTTTTTACTATCAAAAATTTTTTATCAAAGAGGGTAATAAATATGATATTATTGCTTATTGGGTTTTTTGTGGAACCAAGAAAGATATTAGAAGGGTTTAAGTTTAAACAGACTTAGTGTTTGCTTATTAATCAAAATGTTTTTGAGGAGGATGATGTATGGTAATTAATAAATGGTTAAAATATTTTATCGCCGGATTATTAACAATTTTATTTTTTTGTTCGGGTATTTGTACCGGTGTAGAAAAAAAATCATCAATTGATAAAGAAAAACTTAAAAAACGCGTAGAATTGTTTTTAAAGGAAAATAATGTCAATCTAAGACGAAATGTAGATGATGTCTTTTTATTGGCGGAAATTTATGAAAAAGAAGGAAAAGATAAAGAGGCTATGTTCCTTTATCAGGAAGGATTGAGGGTCAATAGTTGGCGTTTGGATTATCAACTTAAGCTGGCACAATTTATGTATAAGTATGGGGCTCAAAAACAGGCAGTAGAAAAAGTAAAGATCGTAAGTCAATATGCAGAAGATGAAGAGCTTTTAATAAAGGCGGAGGAATTTCTTTTTAACCTGGGGATGAATCCGGTTAAAAGTATAAATAAAACAAAAAGGAAATTGGTTAAAGATCCGCAAATAGTTATAGTTCCTATAGGTAAAGTGAATAAGCATCTTTTATTGAAAGTAAAAAACAAACTGCAGGAAAAAATGGGTATCAGCTATTCTATTATGGAAGAGGGATTTGACCCCGGAAAGTTTGATCGCAGTTATCTGGATAAATATACGATAAGTACAATGAGGAAGTTACTGGTTAGCTTTTTGCGGTTAATTCCTGAACAGAATGAAAGATTTAAAGAATTGGAAAATCAAGGACAATTTAATGTTTCACGTTTAATTTTAGAACTGAAAGATAAATATATAATTGAGAAAGGTTCTAAGATTAAAGGCTATCTGGGAATAACCCAAAAAGATATTTTTATTGGAAATAGTAATTTTCTTTTTGGTTGGGCAGGGAAAGACTACGGGGTAATGTCTTATCATCGCTTTTTAGCAACATTTAACCGGGAGCCTCCTAATCGGACAAGATTGTGTAATCGTATGGTAAAACAGGGGATATCCAGTTCTTTTTTTATTCTTGGTATTCCGCGTTGTACGAATCCTACTTGTAT
>CBDUZB010000062.1:0-8804 GCA_965371605.1 uncultured bacterium | reverse complement strand
GTTTTTTAAGGGGTTGTTATTATGTGTGGAATTATTGGTTATGTAGGTACGAAGGAAGTTGTGCCTGTATTGATGGATGGTTTAAGAAAATTAGAGTATCGGGGATATGACTCAGCGGGAATTGCAGTATTAAGCCGGAATAAATTGATTTTACATCGTTGTGCAGGTAAATTAATGAATCTGGAACAGAAATTACAAAAATTTCTTATCCGGGGGAAAATAGGGTTAGGACATACCCGCTGGGCTACGCATGGAAAACCAACCCGGGAAAATGCTCATCCCCATACAGATTGTAAAGGCAATTTTGTTGTGGTGCATAATGGAATTATTGAGAACTATTTAACATTAAGAAAGAAACTAATAAAAGAAGGCCATAGATTTCAATCGGATACGGATACGGAAGTTATTGCTCATTTAATAGAGAAATATTTTAAGGGTAATCTTTTCAAAGCAACACAGCGTGCCTTAAAAGATTTAAAAGGGTCTTATGCTTTGGGGGTAATTAGTACCATTGACCCGGGAAAGATTATTGCCGCCAGACATGGTAGTCCATTGATTGTAGGAATGGGGGAAAAGGAATATTTTATAGCTTCGGATGTTTCTGCAATTTTAGCTTATGCTAATAAAGTTGTTTTTTTGGAAGACGGGGAAACAGCAGTTTTGGATTTTAAAGGGGTCAAATTTTTTAATTCTTACGCTAAAGAAATTCACAAATCTTCCCGAGTAATTAAGTGGAATGCGATAATGGCGGAAAAAGGCGGGTATAAACACTTTATGCTCAAAGAGATTTGTGAACAGGCGGAGGTAGTTCGGGATACTTTGCGAGGGCGGATTTGTTTGGAGAAAAGCGGGGTGTTTTTAGATGAGGAAATTAGTTGGGACAAAAAAGAGATAGATGAAATAGGCAAAATTTTTATTGTTGCTTGTGGAACATCTTATCATTCCGGGTTAATTGGAAAATATGTATTGGAGGATTTAGTAAAAATACCCTGCGAAGTCGATCTTGCTTCGGAGTTTAGATATAGAAGTCCATTAGTAAGGAAAAATGATTTGGTAATAGTTATTACTCAGTCAGGAGAAACAGCGGATACCCTGGCTGCTTTAAGAGAGGCGAAGAAAAAGAAAGTAAAGACCATGGCGATATGCAATGTAATTGATTCGTCAATAGCACGGGAATGTGATTGTGTTGTTTATACCCGTTGTGGCCCGGAAATAGGGGTGGCTTCTACCAAGGCATTTATGGGACAGCTTATTGTTTTGTATTTACTCAGTCTTTATTTAGCTAAAATCAAGGAAAGTTTTTCTCCGATAAAAGCTAAAGAAATTATCTCTGCTCTTTTTGATTTACCCTTGAAAATTGAAGAAACGATTAAAATGCAGGATATTATTCAGGATTACGCTCAAAGATTTTTCAAAAAAAGTGATTTTTTATATTTAGGTAGAAATGTGAATTATCCTATAGCTTTGGAAGGGGCATTAAAATTAAAAGAAATTGCCTATATTCATGCTGAGGGATATGCGGCAGGAGAAATGAAACACGGGCCTATTGCTCTTATTGATGAAAATATGCCGGTATTGGTTATTGCTAATCAGGGTAAAGTCTATGATAAAATTTTAAGTAATATCAAAGAAGTAAAAGCCCGGGATGGAATAGTAATTGTCCTGGCCAGCAAAGGAGATAGTAAAATACAGAAGGAAGTGGAAGATGTTTTTTATTTACCCAAAACCCTGGAAATTTTAACCCCTGTTCTTAATGTTATTCCCCTTCAGTTTTTAGCTTACTATATTGCTGTTAAACGGGGTTGTGATGTTGACCAACCCAGAAATTTAGCTAAAAGTGTGACGGTGGAATAAAATTCATATAAAACTTGTTGTTATTTAGATAATAGTAAGGAAAAGACTATGAAGATAAAAGGTTGCGGCATAGATGTTGTGGAAATCGAGCGGATTAAAGAAATAATAAATAAAAATGAACGGTTTGTAACTAGAATTTTTACCCCGGAAGAAATTGCTTATTGTCAGGGGAAGAAAAATAAATGGGAGCATTTTGCAGTACGCTTTGCCGCTAAGGAAGCAGTTTTAAAAGCATTGGAAAATTCAAAGATGAATTTTAAAGATATAGGCATAAAAAATAAAAAAAGTGGGAAACCGGAAGTGGTTTTAAGGAAAAAAAGGGAAGGGCATATGTTGATTTCTCTTTCCCATACGCATAATTATGCGGTGGCTCAAGCCATCTGGGTTGTGGATGAATAAAGCACGGATATTTTTTATCCTTATTGCTATGAATAAAATATAAACTATTCAAAACATAAAAAAACGCAGAAAGATTATTTAAAAATGCAAAGAAAAAGGAAGGTTTTAGAAAAAAATGAAAATTGTTTCCAGTGAACAGATGAAAAAAATCGACGAGGAATGCATTGGGCAAGGTACTTCGGGATTAACTTTGATGGTAAGGGCAGGAGATGGTTTTGTAAAAATCTTAAAAGATAAATTTGCGAATTTAAACAAAAAAAAGGTTTTAATTTTAGCAGGTAAAGGGAATAACGGGGGGGATGGATTAGTTGTTGCCCGTAAATTGTTTGAAACAGGAAGTAAAGTAAAAGTGCTTTTTCCGGCCGGAGAGAATGAATTATCCGATAATGCAAAGACAAATTTTGATAAAGCAAAGAATCTGGGAGTAGATTTTATAGAATATAACGAAGAAATACAAGGTGATTTTAAGGAAGAAATTGAAAAAGCAGATTTGATTGTTGATGCTATATTCGGTACGGGATTAAAGTCTGAATTACCCGTTTCAATGATGGAATTGTTTGAACAGGTAAATAATTCGAAAAAATTCATTGCTGCCTGTGATATTCCTTCGGGGGTAAACGGAACTACGGGTAAAGTTGCTAATTTTTGTATATGTGCGGATTTAACAGTTACTTTTGGTTTACCTAAAAGTGGTTTATTTTTATTGCCGGGGAGAAATTTTACAGGAGAAGTAATGGTTGTAGATATAGGTGTTCCTTCTTCAATAATAGAAAAGGTAAAGGTTAAAGAGAGATTATTGGATTGGCAGGAAATAGAGGGAATGGTGCCGCGAAGAGATAAAAAAGATGTATATAAAAATAATTTTGGGCATGTTTTGGTTTTGGCTGGTTCTGTTGGAATGACCGGGGCGGCAGAGTTAACCTGTCAGGCTGCAATTAGAACCGGGGCAGGATTGGTTACTCTGGCTATTGCAGAAGACTTGAATCACATAATGGAAGTCAAATTAACAGAAGTGATGACATTGCCTTTGCCGGCAATGAACCGTAAGATTTTGCCTTTAAAAAGTTTTAAGAAAATTATGGATTTTATAGAAAAGCGAAATATTTCCGTATTAGCCATGGGACCGGGGTTGTCTATGGATAGAGATATGGGCAAGTTGCTGGAAAAAATACTTTTAAATATTCAAATACCCTGTGTTTTAGATGCAGATGCTTTAAACTTTTTGGCAGAAAAAAAGGAAATACTAAAAAAAACAAGAGCAAAGTTAATAATTACACCTCATCCGGGCGAATTAGCCGGATTGCTCGGGAAAAACACTTTAGATGTTCAAAAAGAAAGAATTAAGTGGGCTAAGGAATTTGCGGCAGAATATAATTTGATTTGTTTACTTAAGGGGTATCAGACAATTATTACCGATGGGGATATGCTTTATTTGAATTCTACGGGTAATCCGGGAATGGCTTCGGCAGGGATGGGGGATGTACTTACCGGAATGATTGCCGGTTTAGTTGCGCAAATGATGGGAGAAGTAAGTCAAATGAATTGTTTTTCTGTACAGGAACTTTTGATGGCAGCGGCAAGAACAGGGGCATATTTACATGGATTAGCAGGGGACTTTGCATCGAGGGAAAAAGGAGAAGTGGGTTTGATAGCAAGTGATTTGCTTGGTAAAATACCAGAAGTGATAATGAATAAAAAAAATTAGAGAGAAAAGGAGAAAATTTATGCAAGCTAAGGATATAATGACTAAAGAAGTTTTGACTGTTCCTCCTGAAATGAGTATTCCGGAAATAGCCTCTTTTTTATTGAAACACAGGATAAGCGGAGCTCCTGTAATAAACAAGGAGGGTAAATTAATAGGAATAGTTACAGAGGATGACTTGATTTTTCAGGATAAAAAGATACATTTTCCTACGGTGATAAATATCTTAGGGGGATTGATATATTTGGATAATTTTAAACATTTTGATGACGAATTAAAAAAAGTAATGGCCCAAAGTGTGCTGGAAATAATGACTAAAGAAGTAGTTAGTATCAGCGAAGATACCTCCGTCAGCGAAATTGCTACTTTAATGACCGAAAAGCAAATACATCTTTTTCCGGTAATGAATCAGGATATGATGGTAGGAATTGTAGGAAAAGCGGACGTAGTGAAGGCTATAGCTGAGGGGTGTTAATAAAACAATAAGGAAAATTAAGTAAAAGTAAAAAAAAACAGAAAAAAATATTGATTTTTTTTGGTTTTAATGGTATCATACGGCAGGAAATTTGTAGCTTTTAAAAATAGATTTTTGCAAGATATAACCTTTTGCCCGTTTGTTTTGCCTTATGGATTGATTTGTAAAATGAATTATTGCGAATCCTCTGAAAGTGTTAATTTAGACGAGAGAGGCAATTTTGGTTAATAGAATACTTTGTGGAGATTATTTTGTTGCGGGGTTTATTCTGAGCATTGTTTAAGGGTTCATTTCCATGGCATCAAGCAGGCGTTTTTGCAGAAGCCTAAAAAAATAAAAAAGGAAAGGAGGAAAAAAAAAGATGTTATCTATTATTGGCGGATTGGTTTTTGTCGGGTTGGGTTTGTTGGGGGTAGTAGTTTGGTTAACAGATTTATTGGTGGTAATGAAAGGTTCTCTTCCTGTCATGGCTGCATTAGGTGGGTTGATTGCTGTTGCTGCAGGAATAAGCAGCGTAAAAGATGAAAGAGCGGCAAAGGAAGAAGAAGATGCTAACAAAAGTGAAGGGACAGCAGCTACTGCTTCGGAAGAAACAAAAGAAGATACAAAAGAATAGAAATTGGATATAAATTAATGAAAGTTTCTTCTTTAGGTGAGTTAAATTTAATTGAAAAGATAAGAAAAAAAGTAGAGAGTGGAAAGCATCAAAATTACAAGAAGAAAGATTTAATTTTAGGTATTGGTGATGATGCGGCCATAGTGGCCAAAGATTCAAACAGGGATTTTTTGGCCACTACGGATATGTTAATAGAGGGAGTGCATTTTAGTAAAAAAACAGCCTCATTTGAACAAATTGGCTGGAAAGCGTTGGCTTGTAATTTAAGTGATATTGCAGCTATGGGAGGAATACCCAGATATGCTTTAGTGTCATTAGGTTTTCCGGGTGATACCTCCGCAAGGGAAATAGATAATTTATATAAAGGGATAGAAAGTTTAGCCGGAAAATATAGGGTAAAGATTATCGGTGGAGATACTGTATCTTCACCATCTTTTTTTGTGATTTCAATAACTTTATTGGGTGAAATAATAAAAAAAGAGTTTGTGTCCCGGGCAGGGGCTTCTTTGGGCGACAAAATTTTAGTGACTGGAACATTTGGAGATGCCGGTGGTGGATTGAATTTATTGAAGAAAAACGAATTTCCTTTATCTCCGAATCGTTTTGAAAAATATCTTTTGCGTAAATTTTTACTTCCGGAACCGAGAGTAAAAGAAGGAAGAATTATTGCCCGGGGAAAATATGCTACGGCAATGATTGATTGTAGTGATGGGTTAGATTCGTCAATAAGGTTAATTAGTCAGCAAAGTAAAGTAGGTGCAAAAATATATATAGATTCTATTCCTATGTCCCGGGAATTAATAAAAGCAAGCAGGTTTTTAAAAAAAACACCGTTGGATTTTGCTTTATTCGGAGGAGAAGATTATGAATTGGTTTTTACTGTTCCTCCGGAAAAAATAAATAAAGTAAAAAAATGTATTCCCGAAGTAGCGGTTATAGGTGAGGTTGTAAATAAAAAAGAAGGGATAAAATTTCTGGATAAAAAGGGGAAGGAACTGAAATTCAGAGTAAAAGGATATGAACACTTTACCCGTAATACTGATTTTTAAAAGGGAATTTTGTCTACAAACCCGAAAAGCTTCTCAAACTAAAAAAATAGGAAAATATTTAGGCTCTATTTTGAAAGGTGGAGATGTAATTTGTTTGGTAGGTGGATTGGGAGCGGGAAAAACCACTTTTGTCCAGGGGGTAGCTAAAGGTTTGGAAGTGGGGGGTTATGTTAATAGTCCTACCTTTAAATTGATTAATGAATATGAAGGAAAATATTCTGTTTATCATTTTGATTTGTACAGAATAGATTCAATCCCGAAAATTGAAGAGTTGGGGTATCGGGAATATTTTTACGGTGATGGTGTTACGCTTATTGAATGGGCTGATAAAATTGTAGATATTTGGCCGGAAGAAAGAGTGGAAATATATTTTTCAGGGAAAGGCAATTTAAGAAAAATAAAATTGTTATTGTACGGAGAAAGATTTAGAAAACGGTGGAAAGAATTTGAAAAAATAAGTTTGTTTAAGGAATAAAATAAAAAGTCCTAAAAAGGGAAGTTTTAAGATGACAAGCAATAATAAAACAGAAGATGTTAATCTTTTAGTTGTGGATGATGAGGTTCTTATAGGTGAGACAATTAAAGATTTATTAGAGAAAGATAAATATAAGGTCTATCTTGCTCAAAATGCTGCTCAGGCGATTATTAAAATAAAAGAAATTTCTCCTGATTTAATTCTTACGGATTTAAAATTGCCGGATAAAAGCGGTTTGGAAATATTAAAAGAAGCGAAAAAAAATGACCCTGATGTATGTGTTATTGTAATGACTGCCTATGCTAATGTGGAAACAGCGATTAAAGCTCTGGAAGAGGAAGTTTATGATTATATTACAAAGCCTTTTGATCCGGAACGGGTAAAATTAATTATTAAGAAAGGATTGGAACGACGGAGATTAACTTTAAGAAATAAAGAATTATTACAATATTTGCAGAAAGAAAAAAACAAATTGGAATCCATTTTAGAAATAGGTGAAAAGATGAGTTCTATTTTAAATCTAGAAGAACTGGTTGATTTTATCGTTGTGAAGGCGACGGATGTTATAGAAGCACAAAGGGGTTCTTTGATGTTGATGGATAAAGAAGGGGGAGTGTTAAAAATTGTAGCATCCAAGGGACTAAAGGATAAAATTGTTAAAAATACCGAGGTAAAATTAGGAGAAAGAATTGTGGGTTGGGTGGCAAAAACAGGAGAACCTTTGTTGGTATTGGATGTTGATAAACAAACGGACAGACATGGAACTGAGGATGAGGGAGGATCTGAGACGTATAAAAGTAAATCTTTTTTAAGTATGCCTTTGAAAAAAGAAAAGGAAATAATAGGGGTAATTAATCTCACCGATAAAAATGATCCAAAAGACACTATTTTTACCATGGATGATTTAAGATTACTTTCTATAATTGTTAATCAAGCTGTTGTATCCATTGAAAATGCAAAATTGTATAAAGAAATTAAAGTTTTATCAATAACTGATTCCTTAACCGGACTTTTTAATCGGAGATATTTTGAAGAACGCTTGAAAATGGAAATTAGCCGGGCAGAAAGATACAAACGGTTTTTATGTTTAATTATGCTGGATATTGATAATTTCAAAGAATACAATGATACATATGGACATCTCAAAGGGGATGTTGTACTTAAAAAGGTAGCCCGAATATTAAAGAAGAATAGCCGAAAGGTCGATATAATAAGTCGTTACGGAGGAGAAGAATTTATAATTGTCTTGCCGGAGACAAATATGGCCGAAGCTAAAGAAGTGGCGGAGAAAATAAGAAGAGCGGTAAAAGAATCTTTTTTGGAAGGAGTTTCTTTTAAAGAAATTAGTATAAGCGGTGGGATAGCCAGTTTCCATCATAAATTATCTATGGATGAGCTAATTAAGAGGGCAGATGATTCTTTGTATCGTGCGAAAAGAGAGGGGAAAAATAAAATTTGTGTGGATGATATTTTATCCCCCTAATCTATAAATAAAAGGAATAATGCTCAGTGAAAGTTTTAGGAATAGAAACCACATCTAAGATTTGTAGTGTTGCTGTTTTGGAAGATGGAAATTTAGCAGGGGAATATATTTTAAATATAAAAGGAAAACATTCGGAAAAATTGTTTTCGGGACTAAATAAAATTTTAATGGATTTAAAAATTAATATTAAAGACTTGGAAGGTATTGGTGTATCAATAGGCCCGGGTTCTTTTACCGGTATTAGAGTGGGAATTTCTGCAGTTAGAGCATTAGCGCAAGCTTTGGAAATCTCTGTAGTGGGTGTTTCCAGTCTGGATATTTTGGCTTTCAGTACTTTTCCCTGCGATTTTATTGTATGCCCTATTATAGATGCCTTAAGGGGGGAAGTTTATACAGCATTATATAGGACAAGTGTTGAAGAGAAAATAGTAGATTATCGGTTAATAAAAATAGAGGATTTATTGAGGGAGTTGGATAAGTTTAGCCGTTTGGAACAGGAAAAGATTTTATTTGTCGGAGACGGGGTTACTCTGCATCGGAAAATAATAGAAAAAGTATTGGGTAGGAGAGCTGTTCTTGCTTCATTTAGGAATTTGTTTCCATCTGCCTCTAGTGCCGCCTGGTTGGGCAAGGAAGAATTGCAAAAAGGGAAGGGTGAAAAATATAGTGAAATTCTTCCTTTGTATATACGAAGGCCGACGGCGGAATTGGGTTTGAAAAAATAAGACAGTTAAAAGACGGTGCATTGGTT
>CBDUZB010000061.1:0-8871 GCA_965371605.1 uncultured bacterium | reverse complement strand
TAATATGGTTTTGGGAATGGTTATATCTAATCTGTTTTTATTTGCCGGTAAGAGAATTTTTGAAACCATCTACGACATAACTCTTCCTGTATACATTGCTTTTTTTGTCCTGGCCGGTGCACATCTTCAAATTGGTTTACTTCCGAAAATGGGACTTTTAGGCCTGGTCTATATACTGACCAGATCCCTTGCTAAAATAGGCGGAGCTTCATTAGGGGCATCTCTTTCCAAGGCCGAACCGAATATCCGGAAATATTTAGGTTTTGGGCTATTTACTCAAGCCGGAGTGGCTGTTGGTTTAGCTATGATTGTGGCAAGAGAATTCGGGTTCTGTGAAGAAATAGCAGTCATAACTATAAATACTATAACCGCAACAACGATTATTTTGGAAATTATTGGTCCAATAGGTGTGAAATATGTAATTACCAAGTCAGGAGAAAGAGGAAAAGCGAAATAGGAGGGTATTAAAAATGCAACTTTTAGTAATCATACTTAACAAATGTGAACTTTTAAATGACCTTTTGTCCCTTATGGTTGAATCAGGCATAAGCCAATCTACAATTTTCGATAGCGAAGGCATGGGGCATCATCTTGCTTATGAAGTACCCATATTTGCCGGTTTAAGACAACTAATGGGAGAAAACAAAGAACAGAACAAAACTGTTTTTGCTTTGATTGAAGACACCTCCGTTCTGGGGGAACTGCACAAGCTACTCAAGGAAATGGATATTGATTTTACCCATTCAGGAACCGGAGTTATGTTTACCGTACAAGCGGACAATGTTATCAAACCTAAATAGGTGAATTGTTTAAGAAGAGAAAAGGTGATCAAGAAATAGATTCATTTATAAAACAAAAAATAGTGTTTTTTAAAACACTATAAAAAACAAAGGTGATGTCCGAAAATAGGCAGTAAAATATTTTTGACGTTATCAAAATAAAAGGGAGGTAGTAAAAATGAGTAAATGTCTTAAAGTTGTATTGTTAGTCGTTTGTATCAGTGTTCTTTCCTTAAGTTTTGTTTATGGAAAGGATATGACTAAAAAAACGGGTGTTGGCTTTTATCAGCTTTCACCGATACCAGGGGCTTTATCAGTGAGGCATTGGTTAAACGACAAAACCGCCTTAAATTTTGTCTTAGGCCTTAATTTCTTCGAAATAGCAGACGAAAGTTATCACGATGTCGTTATGGGGATGAAAATATTGACAATTGTCAAGGCCGAAAAACAATTAAATGCCTTTATTGGGGGAGGATTAGATTTAGAATTTGCCGGAAACGGAGATTCAACTACAGCTTATCGAATGAAATTTTTAACAGGCGTAGAATACTTTTTTAGTGGCTTACCTAATTTAGGTTTTGGAGCGGAAATTGGATTCCAGATAGGAGAAAATACTAGTGAAAATTCCTATTTTGGAACTTCTTACGGAGATGTGGGAGTACATTACTACTATTAATTAATCTAATCAACACAAAATTATCCCGCACCTTAAAAAAGGTGCGGGGTTGCCTTTAAAATAAGGGTATTTAGGAAAAACTAATTATGTCAAGACCTTTATCTATTGCTTTTTTATGGCACCAGCATCAGCCTTACTACAAGGATTTAGCCAGCGGAAAATATATGTTGCCCTGGGTAAGATTACATTGTATGAAAGACTACTATGATATGGTGGCAATTTTAGATGAATTCCCCGATATTCGCCAAACATTCAATCTTGTTCCTTGTCTGATTGAACAAATCAATGACTATGTCTTTAATAATGCTACCGATAAATTTCTGGAAATTACTTTAAAACCGGCTAAAAAATTAACCCCTGAAGACCGAATTTTTATTTTACACAATTTTTTTATGGCTAATTGGAACAATATGGTCGAACCATATCCCCGTTATGCCGAACTATTCCACAAAAGGGGAGAATTTGTTACTTTAGATAGTTTAAAAACGATTCATTTACGCTTTAATGATAGGGATTTTCTGGACTTACAAGTATGGTTTAATCTTGCCTGGATGGACCCTTCTTTTCAAAAAAATGATATTCTGATAAAGAATTTAGTCAATAAAGGGAAAGATTTTGATGAAAAAGATAAAATTGATTTAATTAACAAACAAAAAGAAATTATGGCTAAAATCATCCCTAAATACAAGGAATTACAGGATAGAGGGCAAATAGAAATAAGTACCACTCCTTTTTATCATCCTATTTTGCCGCTTATTTGCGATACAAATGTTGCCAGGGAGGCAATAGCAAAACTGACTTTGCCTAAAGAACGTTTTCTTTGTCCGGAAGATGCCCAATGGCACATACAAAAAGGGATACAACTATATCAAGAATGTTTTGGAAGAAAGCCGAAGGGTATGTGGCCGGCAGAAGGTTCAGTGTCGGAAGAAATAATACCTCTTATCGCTCAAGCCGGTATTCAATGGATTGCTTCGGATGAAGATGTTTTGCTTAATTCGTTGTCTTCTAAAGAAAAACGTTATCATAAAGAAAGGCTTCTTTATAAACCATATAAAGCAAAAAAAGGTGAACATTCTTTAGATATTATCTTTCGTGACAAGAAAATATCTAATTTGATTGGATTTGCCTGTTCCAATTTAGAAACAGATGAAGCGGTTGAGTTGTTTATGAAAAACCTTTATAATATCAGAGATGCTGTTTCTCTTAAAGGAGAAGACCATTTACTCAGTATTATTCTGGATGGAGAGAACTGCTGGGAATACTATAAAAACGACGGGAGGGATTTTCTTGTTAAAATCTATGAAATTTTGTCCACCGATCCCAGTTTCCGAACGGTAACAGTCAGTGAATATTTAGAAGAATTTCCGGTTAAAACCACGTTACCTGAACTATGGCCCGGTTCCTGGATAAATCACGATTTTGGGGTTTGGATCGGCCACCCGGAAGACAATCTGTCCTGGGATTATTTATCCCGTACCAGAAAAGACTTAAAACGGTTTGAAAAAAATCATCAGGGTGATGAATATAAAGAAATTATAGAAAAAGCATGGAGGGAAATATATATAGCTGAGGGAAGTGACTGGAATTGGTGGTACGGTGATGACCATTGTTCGGGAAATGACGATGCTTTTGACAATTTATACAGAACACATCTAATCAATGTCTATAAATTAATAGGGGAAAGGATCCCCAATGGGCTTTATGTAGCCATTAAAGGCCAATTTGAGACGACTAAAGCTACTTTCGGGCCCGTAGGTTTTATTAGCCCAAAAATCGATGGAAAAGTCAACAATTACTTTGAATGGTATAATGCAGGGTTTTATGATGTTGGGAAATTAGGCGGAACCATGCATCAAACTAAAAGTTTTATCAAATCGTTTCATTACGGTTTTGATTTGGAGAATTTTTATTTAAGAATAGACACTACGGTTCCTTTGATTCAGGAAAAAATGGGGGATGTAACTGTTAAATTGGCTTTTTTAAATAACAAGAAAGAGGTTGTTTTAAACCTTTTTCAACAAAAAGACGACTCCCAAAAAACGAATATAGCGGATATATGGGCAATAGATGAATCTTTAGAAAATAAGCCCCTGGTAAAAATAAAGCCAATTCAGTCTGTTGCCATTGAAAAAATTATTGAAGTAGGTATTTCGTTTGAGGATATCGGGGTAAAAGATGACGAAGAAATTGCCTTTGTAATTATAGTTGAAAAAGAGGGGTTAGAAATGGAAAGGTGGCCCAACCGAAATCTTGTCCGTTTCATAAGACCAAGAGAAGATTATTTTATTGCCCACTGGTCAGCATAAAATAGTCCATAGACAGAAAAACAGTCCATAGTCCATAGACAGAAACTACAGTTATAAGTTATGAGTTATCAGTTATAAGTTTAAAAAAATTAAAAGACAGGCACAAAGGCATCAAGGCACAGAGGCACAAAGTTAAAAGATAACAGACAACAGATGAAAGACAGATGAAAGACAGTCCATAGTCCATAGATAACAGATGACAGACAACAGATGATAGATGAGTAAAAAATAATGGAACAATGATTTCATTAAATTTGCCAAAAATAGGGAAAATTGATTTAGAAAGTATTTTTGGTGAAAATAGCGTTATAGTTAATGAAGCAATGAATGATTTAATAGAAGATTTCGATGGATAGTATTGAAATTATTAAACTAGGACAATATGGAAAGTCTATGGGTACGAGAGCATTAGGGAAAGAAATCAGAGAAAAAGTTGTATTTGTGATAAATTCTGGGGGAAGAGTTTTTTTTGATTTTACTGATGTAAGTGTTATATCAAGCGCCTTTGCTGATGAATTGTTCGGGAAACTTTATAATGAATTAGGAGAAAATATATTTAAGAAAAGTATCAAAATTAATAATTTCGAGAAT
Organism: uncultured bacterium; assembly: GCA_965371605.1. GTDB lineage: Bacteria > CBDUZB01 > JAGLHV01 > JAGLHV01 > JAGLHV01 > JAGLHV01. The sequence continues at coordinate 4,516 of CBDUZB010000061.1, read as the reverse complement.
GAAGGAACAAAGAGATTCATCCTTGCGGTAATAAACAAGAGTATTAATTTTAGAAGACAACCTTTAGATGAGGACAATTAATAAATGGAGAAAATCTAATTGTCTCGAATTTCTCAAAATTCCAAAATCCGCAAAAAACTACTTTATGCGATTCGATTTTAGCCATTTTCTTTGAGGGGTGAATGGTCTGACACCTGGATAATAAACTGTTTTATGGTGGCATTGAGCATAAAGAACCGAATTACCAAATGACAATGAGAATGACAAATAGAAAAGAGTCCTCAACTTAATCGGCAAATCTTTTTAGAATTATCCAAAGCTTATCCCAAAAAATTGTTTTGAACCCATCGTAATTTAAGCAGAGTGAATTTTGGAACTACAATTCGTACACGCTTCAAAATTTTATTGAAATCATTTCTGTCCGCTAAAAAACCGAAAACAAAAACCAACTGAAGTCAGGGGTAATGACAAGTGAAAAGAAATATTAAAGCGAAATTTTGCCCTAAAGAATGTCCTATAATATATCTTATGTTAACTTTTATATTAAATCAACACAAAAAACCCATTAAAGTAAATCATTAAATAAACAGGATATTCTTAAGCGTGTAAAGACTTTTGGTTTTACCTTTAATATATCACTTTAAGGTTTAGAGAAATTTGCTTGAAAAATTAAAGGAATAAGGAAAGATAACACAGGTAAGTTTGTTTTTCCGGTTTAAACGAACAATCCTTTCCCGCCATATTGATGAGAGAGCCGTTTAAAATGACGTAAAAATTTAACAAGGCTGGCCTAAATTCCACTATATTTTTGATTAAAGAAGGTAAAAAGACAGGAACAAGATTGCTTAATTTGTCATTTATTTTTCAATTTTTATTAAAGCACCGGTCTTATCAATACAAATCAAGCATTTTTTGAGGACAACGTGTTTGAGCAGGTTAGTTTGAGATTTTATTTTTTTAAGCATTTGAGGGTCTCCGGTAGATATGGAGAAACAACATTTCAAACAAATTAATTTCCCCCCTAATAAAGGACAAAAAACCAGTTTTTTACTTTTGTTTTTACAAATTTGACACATTTTATTCTCTTTCTATATTATATAGTTTGTTTTTAGAGTTCACCTTTCGGCTTTCTTTCCATTAAATTTTTAATTGCTATTTGAGGCTTTTTGTTTTCGAACAAAACCTGATAAACCTCTTTGGTTATGGGTAGAGAAATATCAAGTTTTTCAGCTAATTTATAAGCACACTTGGTAGTGGGTACTCCCTCTGCCACCATTATTATTTCTTTTAAAGCTGTTTTCAAAGATTTTCCCTGCCCTATTTTTTCACCTAAATTACGGTTACGACTATGTCTACTCATACAGGTAACAATTAAATCGCCCATTCCGGAAAGGCCCGGAAAAGTGAATGGGTTAGCTCCCATTTTCATTCCCAGACGCCCTATTTCTGCCAAACCACGAGTCATTAAAGCTGCTTTTGTGTTATCTCCTAACCCCAATCCGTCACTTATCCCACAAGCCAGAGCAATGATATTTTTTAAACTGCCCCCTATTTCTACCCCTATTATATCTTCACTGGTATAAACGCGAAATAACGGAGTCATAAAAACGGTCTGTAAAAATTTTGCCGTACTTATGTTTTTGCTCGCTATTACTATTGCAGTGGGAATACCTTTACTTACTTCTTCTGCATGGCTGGGACCGGATAAAACAGCAATTTCCGGTTGTGAATTAGCCACTAATTCTTTTTCCAACACCTCTGACATTCTTTTAAGTGATTTTCTATCAAAACCCTTTGCAGCGCTAACCGCAATATATTTTTCGGTTTTTCTTAAATTAGCTACTTTTTTAGCAACATTTTCCATAAATTGAGAAGGAACAGCAAAAACAACAATTTTTGCCTCCTGGCAGGCAATCTCTAAATTAGCAGTTATTAAAATCTCTTTGGGGATTGTTGTTTGGGGCAAAAAGTTCAAAACGCGTTTTTTGTCCAGGAACTGCGCCTGAATTTTGTCAATTTCCCACAGTGTAACATTAAATCCTTTTTTAAACAAAAGAATTGCTAAAGTCGTACCCCACGAACCGGCACCTAAGACAGATATTTTTTTATTCATTTTTCATTTTTTTGGATAAATAAAATTTGTTTTCGTTGCTATTTAACAACCTCTTTATATTAGACTTATGTTTAACAATAATAAAAATGACTGCAATAACGGCAAAAACAATGGTCTCTTTTGGTTCGTTGTTCAAATAAGCAGTAAATGGTAAAGACACACTTCCAATAATTGAACCTAAAGATATATAATGAGTCAAAAAGACTATTACTCCGAATATAATAAATGCAAGTAATGTAGGTAGCGGAACCAGCCCTAAAAAAACACCTGTGGAAGTAGCTACCCCCTTTCCACCCTTCCCTTTTAAAAAAATGCTCCAATTATGCCCTATAATGGCTGCCATACCCAAAAAAATCACCATAATTTTGGTTATGGGAGAAATCCCAAATAAATAAAATCCTGTTAGTACCGGAATTAAGCCTTTCAAAATATCTACGAAAAGCACAATTATTGATGATTTTAAACCCGCTACCCTATATAAATTAGTAAATCCCACATTTCCGCTTCCATACTGGCGTATATCTATCCCTTTTGTCCATTTTCCCATCAGGTATGCACTGGGAAAAGAACCGAGTAGATAACTTAAAAAGAAAACCAACAAAAAATATATAAAAATACTTCCTTCCCCCAATATGATACATGTATAATTTTACTTATACCTATCCTAATTATACACTAAAATTTTTAAAAATCAAGGTTTTTCTACTTATTACCGTTTATTCTCCTACTTTCTCAAAATCTGCAATTAGTTTATTTTGTCTTTCTAAAAATTAAATGTAAAGGGCTTCCGATAAAATTAAATTTTTGGCGAATTACATTTTTTAGATAACGTTTGTAAGCCGTATTAGGAAGAGGCCCTTTTATCCAAACGCAAAATAAAGGAGGTGATGTTTTAATTTGTTGTGCTCTATATATTTTTGTCCGTTCCCTTTTTGTGAGGTGAGGTAAATTATTGAGATATGCAGAAAGAACCAGTTTTTCCACATCCTTTTTCTTTGTATCTCTACTGTATTCAGAAAACACCTTTTCTATTGTTGTTAACATTTTTTTTAAACCGGCTTTATTTTTGGCTGAAATAAACAAAACAGGCGAATAATCTAAGAAATACAATTTTTCTTTAATTTTCAGGAGAATAGTCTTTTTTTCATCTTCTCCCTCTTTTATTAAGTCTTTTTTATTGACGACAATAACACAAGCACTTTTCCCTTCGTCAATCATGCTGGCAATTTTTACATCCTGATCCGAAAAAGAAGAAGATTCCAAAACCAACAAGCAGAGGTCAGCTCTTTGAATATTTTTTTGGGCATGAATAACACTCAATTTTTCATAAACTTCTTTTGTTTTTTTCCTTTTTCTAATGCCGGCTGTATCAATAAGTCGAAAAGTTTTTTCTCCATGATTAAAAACGGTATCAATGGAATCTCTGGTCGTTCCGGGAATAGAATGAACAATTACTCTCTTTTCTCCTAATAAAGCATTTACCAATGATGATTTTCCCACATTAGGTTTACCGACGATGGCAATTTTTAATTCTTCTGATGTTGCCGAAGAGGTGGAAGATGAAAAAGATAAAAAAGAACAAAGTTTATCCAGCAAGGTGTTTATATTTAAACCGTGTGCAGAAGAAATTGTAATTAACTCCCCGCTCAACTGATAGAATTGACAAGCATTTGCTTCTCCTTTTTCCGAATCAATTTTATTTACTACTAAAATAGTTTTTTTGCCGTGTTTTCGGATAAAATTGAAAAGGTCTTTATCTTTAGGATTCAACCCTTCTTTTCCATCAACCATAAATAAAATCAGATCTGCCTCATTAATAGCTACCTCCAATTGGTGTTGCACAAGTTGCCACATTTCTTCTTTGGAGTTTAATTCCCAACCACCGGTATCGATAATTGAAAATTCTTTTTCCCCCCATGAACAAGTGGCATAATTTCTATCTCTGCTAAACCCTGCATAATCACAGGTCAAAGCTTTTCTTTTTCCAATTAAGCGATTAAATAAAGTCGATTTCCCCACATTCGGCCTTCCAATTATGGCTACAACCGGTAATGATTTTACGCTTTTTTCTTTCTTTTTCACTTATCAAACCCCTCTTTTCTTTGTACAATTGTCATAAATCCTCTTAACCCCCTTTTTTCAAAGGGGAGGAACTGCTTTTTTCTTTTGCTATTTGCCATTCGCCACTTGCAGTTTTTTGTTTTTGTCTTTTAATTTTTGTCTGTTGTCTTTTGTCGTTGTCTGTTGTCTTTCATCTATGGACTATCTGTTGTCTGTTATCTTTTGTCTTTATCTTTATCTCTGTTTCGTCCTTCGTCTGTTGTCTGTTGTCTTTTATCTATGGACTATTGACTGTGGACTAAGGACTGTCTGTTGTCTTTGTCTTTATCTCTGTTTCGTCTG
>CBDUZB010000060.1:0-8877 GCA_965371605.1 uncultured bacterium | reverse complement strand
GCTTATGCCTGTGTACGAGAAGCAGCTAAAAGGGTTTTGAATATGAGGCCTTTTGATGTTCAGTTAATGGGAGGTATTGTTTTACACCAGGGAAAGATTGCTGAGATGAAAACAGGGGAAGGTAAGACATTAGTTGCCACTTTACCTGTTTATTTAAATAGTTTAACCGGTAAAGGGGTTCATCTGGTTACGGTAAACAATTATTTGGCTAAACGTGATAGTGAATGGATGGGTCCGGTTTATAAATTTTTGGGGTTGACTGTTGGGTTAATTCAACATGATATGAATAATAGTCAACGGAGGGAAGCTTATAAATGTGATGTTGCCTATGTTACTAATAATGAAGCGGGGTTTGATTATTTACGCAATAATATGGTGACAAGCAAAGAGGACCGGATATTGCCTCAACACCATTATGCTATTATAGATGAGGTTGACAGTATTCTTGTTGATGAAGCCCGAACCCCTTTAATTATCTCAGGGCCGTCGGAAGAGTCTACGGATAAATACTATATCATTAACAGGTTAATTCCCCGTTTAAAAGGGAAATTTATTACTGAAACAGAAGAAATAGAAGCTAAACATGAAGGAATAGATTTAGGTAAGGGCTTTGATTTTTTAGTAGATGAAAAGGCCCAGACGGCTGTTTTAACTGAAGAAGGTGTTACTAAGGCGGAAAAGTTATTGAATGTGGAGAACCTTTATGATGACATTCAATCGGAATGGACGCATCATATAAACCAGGCTTTAAGGGCGCACAATTTGTTTAAAAGGGATGTGGACTATGTAGTTAAAGACGGAGAAGTAATTATTGTTGATGAGTTTACGGGAAGGTTAATGCCTGGCCGGAGGTGGAGTGAAGGGCTGCATCAGGCAATAGAAGCAAAGGAAAATTTAAAAATTGCTGAAGAAAATCAGACTCTTGCTACGGTTACTTTTCAAAATTTCTTTCGTCTTTATGAAAAATTAGCCGGAATGACCGGTACTGCGGTTACGGAAGCAGCGGAATTTTGGGAAATTTATAAATTGGATGTAATAGCAATTCCTACCAATCGGCCCTTGATTAGGGTTAGTTATTCTGATGTAATTTATAGAACGGAAAAAGAAAAAAACGATGCTATTGTTGATGAAATTGAAGAATTGTATAAAACCGGGAGGCCTGTTTTGGTCGGAACCCGTTCGATTGAAAAGAGTGAAAAATTTAGTAGACTTCTTAAAAGAAAGGGAGTTGTTCATAATGTTTTAAATGCCAAGTATCATCAAAGGGAAGCGGAAATTATTTCTCAGGCAGGCAGGAAACATGCTGTCACTATTGCCACTAATATGGCTGGTAGGGGAACGGATATCGTATTAGGGGGAAATCCTCCGGACATTGAAGGACATAAAGAAGTTGTTGCTTTGGATGGTTTACATATTTTAGGGACAGAGAGGCATGAATCAAGGCGTATTGATAATCAGTTGCGTGGCCGTTCAGGTAGACAGGGGGATCCGGGGTCATCCCGTTTTTATTTATCTTTAGAGGATGAACTAATGCGATTATTTGCTCAGGATAAGTTACAGTTAATGAATAAATTACCCTGGGAAGAAGGGCAGAATTTAGAAAGTACATTTCTTTCTAAAATAATTCAAATGGCGCAAAGCAGGGTAGAAGCGGCAAATTTTGACGTAAGAAAGCGTTTATTGGAATTCGATAATGTAATGAATAAACAGCGGGAAGTTATTTATGGTCAAAGGAATGAAATATTAGAGGGAGAGGATTTAAGGGATGAAGTTTGGAATATAATAGATGATTTAATAAAGGAAAAACTGGAACTATATACCTCCGCAAAGAAATATCCTGAAGAATGGAATTGGCAGGGCATAAATAGTTGGTTAAAGCGGATGTTTAATATAAAGAGTTTTTTGAAAGAAGAGGAGATTGAGGAAATAAAAAAAATAAATCAATTGGAGGAAATATTAAAACACTCCATTACCAATAGTTATGACGAAAGAGAAAAAGAGTTAGGGCCGGAAATGATGAGAAATTTGGAACGGATGATAATGTTGCAAATGATTGATACCTGTTGGAAGGAACACCTTTATAATTTGGATCAGTTAAAAAAAGGTATATTTTTACGTGGTTATGGACAAAAGGATCCTTTGATAGAATACCAGCGCGAGTCTTATCATATGTTTGTGAGTATGATGCATCGCGTTGGCGAAGAGACAATGGAATATATTTTTAATATGCAATTAGTGAAGGAAGGAGCAAGGGCTGCTTCCTTCACTAATTCAGAGGAATCAATTATTTTTTCGTCACCATCGCCTTCCTCTACCCTTTCCCCCCCATCATCTCCCGATTCGTCTGCCTCATCAGCATCGCCGTCTCCTTCTTCGCTGAAAAAATCCGCAAAAATTGGCCGTAACGATGCTTGTCCGTGCGGTAGTGGAAAGAAATATAAAAAATGTTGTGGGAAATAAATGTTTACTCTTGTTAAATTTAGAAATTTTTTTTTAGCAATTCTTTCCGGCATTTTACTTGTTTTAATTTTTCCTTCTTTTAATTATTCATTCCTTGCCTGGATAAGTTTGGTTCCATTACTTATTGCCGTAGAAAACAAAAACTCAATTACCGCTTTTTGTCTGGGGTTTTTAACCGGGGTTATTGCTTATGCGGGAATTTTATATTGGTTAGGGGAAGCCCTGATTAAGTATGGTCAATTGCCGGCAATAGTTAGTTATTTGATTTTGTTGGCTTTGGTTTTTTATTTAGCATTATATGTAGGTTTTTTTTGCTTAGTACAAAGATTTTTTGTTTTACATGTCTCTTCGTGGATATTACATGTACTTTTTGGAGGGTTTTTGTGGGTCTTTTTAGAATTATGCCGCACTTATTTTCTTTCGGGGTTTCCCTGGGCACTTTTAGGCTATTCACAATGGAAAAATACATTTTTAATTCAAATTGCGGAATTTACCGGGTGTTATGGTGTTTCTTTTTTAATTGTAATGGGTAATATCACTTTTAGGAAGATGTTGGCTCCCCAATGGCAAGGAAAAAAACTGCATAAAAAAGTAAAAATTCTGGTTTTTGCAGGAATTGCTTTGAGTATATGTTATGGGTATGGATATTTTGTGATTAATCAAGCAGAAAAAGATGCTCAATCTTCACTTAAAGTGGCTGTTTTGCAGGGGAACATTCCTCAAAAAATGAAATGGGATAGTGCTTATAAATTGCAAATAATGACTATTTATGAGAAATTGGTAAAGGAGGTAAAGCCGTTAAATCCACAATTAATCGTATGGCCGGAAGCTGCTCTACCCGGATATACAAAATATGACCGGGATTTAAATTGTTGGCTGGAGACAATAATAAAACAAAGTGAGTGTAATCATATTATAGGAGGGCTGGATGTAGAATATGGTAAAAATAATTTGGAAAAAGAAAAATATTATAATTCGGCTTTTTTATTTTCGTCCGATGGGAGAATCTTAAATCAGCATAATAAAATACATTTAGTTCCTTTTGGGGAGACGGTTCCCTTGAAATGTTTATTTTCTAAAGTATTCAATGTTTTAAATGAAATGGGCGATTTTGATAAGGGGAAGGAAGTAAGTATTTTAAAACTTCCTATGGCAAATACAGGAACTATTATTTGTTTTGAAGTTATTTTTCCTGACTTAGTAAGGCGTTTTGTAAAAAAAGGGGCGAAAATGATGGTAAATATTACCAATGACGCCTGGTTTGGAAAAACTTCCGCTCCCGAGCAACATTTTTCTACTTGTGTATTTCGAGCTGTAGAAAATAGGGTAAGTATTGTTAGAGCTGCTAATACCGGTGTTTCCGGATTTGTAGATGCTTTTGGAAGGGTAATGAAAAGTACTCCTTTATTTGTAGAAGGATGGCTCTATGATGATGTTTATCTGTCAGAAAAAAAGTCTTTTTACACTAAATATGGGGATGTGTTTGCTTGTGGATGTTCTATTTTGGTAGTAATTTTAATGGCAGTTGCAAAAAAAGAAGCAAAGAAGAAAAGAGGTAATAAATATTTTTGTAAAAATCTGGTAAAAAGATGTTGACAAGAGGTTTTCTTTTTAGTAGAATTTTACCCATAAACTAAACAAATTTTGTATGTTGATTTTTAACAAGTGCGGGGTTAATTAATAAAAGATAAAAAATCAATACTTTCAGTTTGATGACTAAGTTAGGAAAGTGTTGGTTTTTTATTTTTATATATAATGTTGTGTTATACAAAACATAATTGATTTTGCAAAATTATTTATTTAACTTCGTTGTGGATAATTTTTCGACAATAATCAGGATAAATTTCAAGTTTCCATATAGAAGGTAGTATGGTAATTGATATTTTGTAAAAGTTTTAATGAATGGCGAAAAAGGAGGATCTTAACGTGACGGACAACAGGATATATTTAACCAAAGAAGGTTTTGAAAAATTAAAGAAAGAATTAGAACATATGAAGAAAGTCAAAAAACCGCAGCTGTCTAAAGAAATTGGTATAGCCAGAGAACTTGGTGATTTAAAAGAAAATGCGGAATATATTGCCGCAAAAGAGACTTTGGGACATGTAATGAGTAAAATTATTCAATTGGAAGCAAAATTGAGTGTGGCCAACATTATTGATAAAGATAAAGTTCCAACCGATAAAGTATGTATTGGAGTAATTGTAAAAATCCAGGACACAAAAACAAATGAAAAATTAGAATATAGTTTAGTGGGAACGGATGAGGTAGATTTGTCCCAGGATAAAATTTCCATTAATTCTCCTGTAGCGAAAGCATTACTGGGAAGGAAAGTGGGAGATACTGTGGAGTTCAATGCTCCGATAGGAGTATTTAAATATAAAATTTTAAATATATCAAAATGATGTCTCCCAATAATAATAAAATTATTATAATGAGAGGGTTATAAATATGAAAAAAAATGTTTTGGTGGGGATTGTTATGGGAAGTGACTCTGACTTGCCTGTAATGAGAGAAGTCTCTTCTGTTCTGGATAAATTTGATATAGGTTATGAAATAAATATTATTTCCGCTCATCGTACTCCACAGGCAGCACATGAATATGCTTTCACTGCTGAAAAGCGTGGTTTGCAGGTAATCATTGCCGGAGCAGGAGGTGCTGCACATTTAGCCGGGGTAATTGCTTCTATGACTCCTTTGCCGATAATCGGTGTTCCGATGGAAACACCTAGTCTGGGAGGAATGGATTCGCTTCTTTCTACAGTGCAAATGCCTTCAGGTGTGCCGGTGGCTACTGTAGCCATTGGTAAAGCCGGGGCAAAAAATGCAGGTATTTTGGCGGCTCAGATGATAGGAATTAGTGTGCCCCGGATAAGGGAAAAAATCAAGCTTTATAAAAAAGAAATGGCGGAAAAGGTTTGTAGAAAGAATAAATCCTTTAAAAAAAATAAAGCAAATTATTAATATAAAAGACTAAATGAAGTATCACTGTTATTTTGTCTAAAAGTTAAAAAGAATAGGAAAATGAAACTAATTAACGAATAATTTATTTGTTTGGGTTTGTTTGACAAAATGATAAGATTTTGTTATACTTTTGTTGAGATTTTGTGCTTATTAGGGTAAATCAATAGTGTGAATATTAAGGGGTAAAATAGGTAATGAAAAAAAGCATTAATCTTTTCCGGATGAGTATGGTTTTAATAGGGTGTTTATTTTGTTCTTCTGTTATGTGGGGGGAGGAACATTTTAATTTGATTGATACCCCTACCGCGGGAATTTTGGGATATGGTGAATACAATTTAAATTTTAGAATATATGAACAGGGTAGTGTTTTATCCAGGGCTGTTTTTGGGGTAATAGACAGATTTAATTTTGGATTTTATTTTGACGTAGAGCAGGTAATCGGAAGACAATCATCAAGAGGGAGGCCCCCTCAAGTGTTTATTAAATTTAGGATGTTTAATGGCCTGGGCTTTTTTCCTGCTACGGCTATCGGATATGATGGGCAGGGGTATGGTGTGTATAATGAGGAATCGGATGAGTATTCAGAACGGGAAGATGGGCTTTATTTGGTTTTCAGTAAAGAAATGATTATTCCCGGATTGGAACTTGATATAGGCTGCAATATGTATGAGTTTGAAAATGCTACAATTGATGATGATCTGTATTTATTTGCAGGGGCGTCTTATAATGTAAGGAATAAAGTTGTTTTTCTAATAGAATATGATAATATAAACACATCTACCGATAATAGGTTTAATATCGGTTTAAGGGTGTTTATGTCTCCGGATTTTAGCGTAGAGCTTTCCGGTAAAAGTCTTGGAAAAGAAAGCGAAGAAACTGAAAAAATAGTTCGGATTAATTTTGTAAATTCCTTCTAGAATTTTATGGGAATAGCAAGTAATATGGACTAAGGTGGGAAAATGGCATTTTTAGATTTTGAAAAACCAATAATCGAAATAGAGAAAAAGATAAAAGAGATTAAAACCATAGGAAAAGACAAGCACGTCGATTTTTCTTCGGAAATCAATAAATTAGAAAAAAAATGTTTAAAATTGAAGAAAGAAATTTTTAGTAAGCTCACTCCCTGGCAAAAAGTTAAATTATCACGGCATCAGGATCGTCCCTATACCCTGGATTATATAAAAGGATTAATGTCTGATTTTATAGAGTTACACGGGGATAGAAATTTTGCCGATGATAAAGCTATTGTCGGAGGAGTAGCCTTTTTTGGAAAGGAACCGGTAGTAGTTATAGGGCATCAAAAAGGCAGGAGTCTTCAGGAAAACAAGGAAAGAAATTTTGCTATGCCTCATCCTGAAGGTTATGGAAAAGCCTTAAGATTAATGCAATTAGCAAATAAGTTTGGAAGAACAGTGATTATTTTTATTGATACCCCGGGGGCTTATCCCGGTATAGCGGCAGAAGAGAGAGGACAGGCGGAATCCATAGCAACAAATTTGAAAGAAATGGCTGGTTTTGGGGTTCCCATACTTTGTGTGGTGATAGGAGAAGGAGGTAGTGGAGGAGCTTTAGCGGTGGGGGTAGGGAATAAAGTGTTAATGCTGGAAAATGCTATATATTCTGTCATTTCCCCCGAAGGTTGTGCTTCTATTTTATGGAGGGATTCATCTGAGGCGAAGAAAGCAGCGGAAAAATTAGCACTTACTGCACCGGAGTTGTTAAGAGACGGAATAATAGATGAAATTATCCCCGAACCATTAGGAGGGGCTCATTGTGACTATAATTTCGTAATAGAGCAGGTTAGACAAAGCCTAATTAGAAATATTTCAGAATTAGAAAAATTTACTCCGGAAGAATTAATAGAACAACGATATAATAAATTTAGAAAAATCGGTCAAATAAAAATAGGTAAGGGAAAGAAACCGATAAAATAAATCAATCAAAGCGACGAAAAAAACAATATTCCAAAGGAAATGCAAAGTATTTGGAATCTTAAATACACAAAAAAGAGTTTTGTAAAATATACACATTATGCCTGTGTTTTGCAAAACTTTACTACATAAAAATAAAGGAGGAGTTATAAAGATGGTCAAGCGGATTGGAATTCTTACTGGCGGGGGAGATTGTCCCGGGTTGAATCCGGCTATCAGGGGTTGCGTAATGAGGGCGATGGATTATAAATTTGAGATTATGGGAATAAGAGAAGGATGGAAAGGTTTAGTTGAGGGGCTGGCGGAACCACTTAAAATAGAAGATGTGGAAGATATTGTAAATAAAGGGGGGACTATTTTAGGTACTTCACGTACTAATCCTTTTAGACAAGAAGGGGATGTAAAAAAATGTCAGGAAAATATAAAAAAATTAGGATTGGATGCGATTGTAGCTATGGGAGGGGAAGATACGTTGGGAGTTGCTAATAAACTTGGTAAAAAAGGCATTTCTTGTATAGGGGTTCCCAAAACCATGGACAATGATCTTTCTGCTACTGATTATACTTTTGGGTTTGATACCGCTGTTACTGTAGCCGTGGATGCAGCGGAGCGGTTGAAAGATACAGGGTCTTCCCATCGTCGGATTATGGTTTTAGAGGTAATGGGTAGACATGCAGGGTGGGTAGCTTTATTTGTAGGGCTTGGTGCAGCAGCGGATTGGGTATTAATTCCGGAAAAAGAAGTAGAAATAGATAAGATGTGTGAGCAATTAAAGAAGGATTATAATAGAAAAAAAACAGCTTTAGTAATAGTTTCCGAAGGGGTAAAAATACCTAATATAAATGGAGCTAAAGAAGAATTAGATCCGTTCGGACATATGATTTTGAAAAAAAGGGGAATAGGGGAAGATATAGCTAACATAATTGAAGAAAAAATAAAAGTAGAAACAAGGGTTGCGGTAATAGGACATATTCAGAGAGGAGGGTCTCCAACTTTATTCGATAGAATATTAGGAACGAGAGTTGGAGTAAAGGCGGCTGATTTAGTGGCAGAGGGAAGGTTTGGACAAATGGTGGCATTGCAGGGAAATAAAATCGTGAGTGTCCCTTTAGAAGAGGCAGTAGCTAAGCTGAAAACTGTTCCTGATGAATGGTGGGATTTAATTCAGGTGTTTTTTAAATAAAATTTGATTAAGTAAAGAAATAGTTGCAGATTAAAAGAAAGATTTTTGATATAAACATTCAAAAATCTTTCTTTTTTTAATGAAGGCAAAAAATAGTCAAATGTAATTTTATGATAGTATATGGCATGAACAAATTGGGGGGTTAGGGGAATTTATGACTATTTGTGACATAGTATTCCTGGGGCATGGAGTTAGAGCAGGGAAATAAAGGCAAAATATGTTTTTAACTAGATGCATAATTTTACCCTATGGGCACGCAAAAAAAAATAGTCCATAGACAGAAACGACAGTTATAAGTTAATAGTTATGAGTTATTAGTTAAAAGAATAAAGACAACAGAA